>JBEKSF010000037.1:0-44912 GCA_049517295.1 Verrucomicrobiota bacterium | reverse complement strand
TGAGGGTCTTGAGCGGCCAGTTGTTCGAGCGCATCGTTGAGCGCGAGGAGTTCGTCATTAGGAAGGGGAGCAGCGATCTCGATTTGGTCCAAATCCTGACGGGCCATGCCGCCGCCATGGAGGGCCTAAGGGTCGGTCCTATAATTGTGACAGTTTTTATTTCTCTCAGCCCGATCTATGCATCTCATCTTTGTCAAATTCAAAAGTGTCATAATTCTAGGACCGACCCTCAACGCCCCATGTTTAGCATGTAGCATGTTTAGGTACGGCACTAATGTTTTAACTAAACTATTGTGCCATCTTTAAATCGGTCCTGTGTTTTTGAAAATCACATGGCTCCTTGAAGTCGGCTTCTAGAATCAAGTTATCATTCCGGGGATTCCACATCAAGTATTTTCCGAAGACCAGGCCATTTGTGTATTGCGTAAACTCGGTGAGGTGACTATGGCTGAAGTCAGCACGCGTGTAATCCCACGTCTCGCCTTGGTGCATTAAATCATCGAATTGAGCAAGATAGCCATCGGGCAACCCGTCTTTTATCCTCCCAAACCTCAAAATCGAGCCGGCTCCGGACCGCGCAATGGCGACATTATACCCGTCATTAGCTTTTGTGCGAAACTCGGCCAAAAGCCCTCCTGCAACAATTGTCACCTCCTCTTCAGCGGCCGCATTAGTGTACCGGAACAGCGACACGGTCTTTTCACCATTAAATACTCTGCCTCGGGCCATAACCGTATAGTTTGTCGTGCAGAAGTGAGCAAGTTCTGTGCCAGGCGGCCCTAGGTTAGTCGTCACATGTGTATATTTTACAAGAACTTCACTGATCAATTTGTGGTCCGTTACCGTGAAGAGATTCGTATTTGAAAGTGTGTTTGTGTATTGAGGCGGACATGGGATTCCATCGCCAAAAAAGTCCTCCACACTCACTACCACATTACTCTGGCTTTCTTGATCCAGAAACGGAAAGTATTTTCCTTCCGCGTGATAGTTCTGGCCAATGAGAGTATTGCAGAGCAAAAGCAGACACAACTCAAGAAGCACATTTCGCTTTTTCATATATTCTTGCTACGGATCATTGGAAGGCAGGTCAAAACCAAAGAATTCCGGCGGGGAGCCTAAGGGTCGCGGAGCCTAAGGGTCGGTCCTATAATTGTGACAGTTTTCATTTCTCTGAGGCTATTCTATGTATCCCATCTTTGTCAAATTCCAAAGTGTCATAATTGCCGGCCCTTTTGACTTTTGCAGCATCCGGGCATTGGTGTCCTAGGTGTTGGTGATGAAGGCGCCATTCGGCAGCGCAATCTTCGCGATCAAGGAAGAGGCGGTGGGTTGCTGCAAATTCCTGGCGAGTGAAGAAGTGCTACCCAAAAGCCCAAAAATGGTCAAAGGCATATTTGTCAAGGGAATGGCCCCATTGGCCTGACGATCATTCCTCTGCCAATCTTCGCAGGCGTAGAAGTCACCCATACTGTTGCCCGAATTGCCTCCAACCCGGAGTGCGGAAGGCCGCTATGGGGGTGACCCGATTTTGGCTCACTTTTCAGGTCTGCATTTGTCGAACAACCAGGCCCGGGCGTAGGCCCACCAGCGTTTTGCGGTAGGCTCGGAAATGCCGAGGGTGTCGGCGGCTTGTTCGATGGTCAGGCCGGCGAAGAAGCGCAGTTTGACCAGTTCAGCTTTTTGAGGTGAGGGTCTTGAGCGGCCAGTTGTTCGAGCGCATCGTTGAGCGCGAGGAGTTCGTCATTAGGAAGGGGAGCAGCGATCTCGATTTGGTCCAAATCCTGACGGGCCATGCCGCCGCCATGACGCTGGGCGGCTTTGGATCGGGCGCGATCGATCAGAATCCGGCGCATAGCTTCGGCGGCGGCGCCAAAGAAGTGGGCGCGCCCGCTGAACTGCACATCGCCGCCGCCGGTGAGGCGCAGCCAGGCTTCATGGACGAGGGCGGTGGCCTGCAAGGTCTGCCCCGCGGGTTCGTGGGCCATTTTGGAGGCGGCGAGCCTGCGCAACTCGTCATAAACCAGGGGCAGGAGTTGGGCGGCGCTTTTGGAATCGCCGTTGTCGATGGCGCGGAGCAGTTGGGTCACGTCGGTCATCTGCCGATGTTCTCCGCCTCGCGGGCCAGGACGGCGGTGATCATTTGTTCGTTCCAGTCCGGGCCATGGAGGAAAACTTCATTTTGTTTGACTGTGTCCGGGCGACCGGGTTGGGCCAGTTTTGCTTTCGCCATGGCGAGGATCAGGCGCGCCTGGTTTTGGGCGTTGGTGTTCTGCTGGTTGTCCACCACCGGTTCAAGGCGCGCGGCGGCCCGCTTGAACTGACCCTGGCGATATTCAGCAAGGCCGCCGGCCAATTCGGCTGCGGGGCGAGGGGGTGTCGATGCTGTTGTGTCCAGCATGGTAATAATCCGGCGCGTTTCCTCGTCCGAGGCGGGCAGGAGCAGGCAGCTCAAAGCCAGGCGCTCGGCCAGGGCTGGGTCGGAGGTCTGCGCGAAGCGGTCCAAGGCGGTGCGGCGCCATTGGGAGAATTCATCGTATCGGTGTTGCTGAGCGAGCAAGGGGAGAAGATAGTCGAAAAAGAATTCATTGGTTGGCTGTGCTGTGGCGGCCTTGATGTAATTGGTGATGGCGGCGTCCAACTTCCCGTTGCGAGCGTAAACGACACCGATCACGTTGTAGAGAGCGGCGACTTGCGGGATGAGTGGAACGTCCTGGATCATGTTCTCCGCGTCGGCCATGCGGTCTTGACTCATCAGGACTCCGGCCTGCCAGAGTTTTTGGCCGATTTCGGCGAATTGGCGGTCCTTTCTTTCCATCTCCAGACGGGCTTCGACTTCCTTGCGTTTTTCTTCTTCGACCTGGACGGTGCGGCGGAGGGCGTCCTTTTCCTTGAAGTAGAGATTTAAGGAGACTCCGAGGCCAAGGATGAGGGCGGCAACAATGCCGGAAATGGCGGCGAATGTGGTCCTGTTGCGGCGGATCATCTTGCGGAGGCGATAGAGGTTGTTGGGTGGCCGGGCTTCGACGGGCTCATTTGTGAGGAAGCGGTGCAGATCGGCGGCCAGTGCGTTGGCGGTTTCGAAACGGCGGGTGCGGTCTTTTTCCATAGCCTTCATCACAATCCAATCCAAGTCACCTTTGATAAGATGCACGAGGCGGGGGGCTTCGCTGCGACGGCGCTTGGCCGTGGCAGTGAGGTCGGCATCGACCATGAGGCTCAGACAAGTGGAAGGGGCAACGGGTTCCTTTTCGCGGATGGTGCGGCGCATGGCGTCCAGACCGGCATCGATGAGTTCCTGCGAATTGAAAGGGGTTTTGCCCGTGAGCAATTCGTAGAGGAGGACGCCGAGGCTGTAAATGTCGCTGCGGGTATCAATATCCAGGCCGCTCATTTCCGCCTGTTCCGGGCTGATGTAGGCGGGGGTGCCGATGAATTCGTAAAGCTGGGTGTAAACAGTCTGGTTGGTGAGGCGGCCTTCGGTGGCTTTGGCGATTCCAAAGTCGATGACCTTGGGAACGGGAACGCTATCGTGCAACGTGACGAGAATATTCGACGGTTTGATGTCTCTGTGAATGATACCTTTTTGATGGGCATGTTGAACGGCGTGACAGACCGAGATGAAGAGGCGGATGCGTTCTTCGGTGCCGAGGTTGTGCTGATCGCAGTAGTCGGTGATTTTGATGCCGCGCACCAGTTCCATGACAAAATAAGGGCGACCATTGGCGGTCGTCCCGGCATCGAGGACCTTGGCGATATTGGGATGATCCATCATGGCGAGGGCCTGGCGTTCAGCCTCGAAACGGGCAATGACGGTGCGAGTGTCCATGCCGAGCTTGATGACTTTGAGGGCGACGCGGCGCCGGACGGGTTCGGATTGCTCGGCGACGTAAACGATGCCGCAGCCGCCTTCGCCGAGCTTCTCGCGAATTTTATAGGGGCCAATAAGGTCGCCGGGGCCTTCGGTGCCGGGCATGGTGGAGATTTCGGTGGCGGCAGGGCCCGTCAGGCGCGGAGATGATTCGAGGAATCCATTGGATTGGCCGTAGGCGCGGAGCAGCGCATCGACCCTGGCGCGGAGGGGGGCGTCCGCGCCGCAGGCGGAATCCATGAATGCGGCGCGTTGTTCCGGGGGCAGAGCCAAGGCGCCATTGAACACGGATTCTTCGCGGCTTGCTGAAGCTGCATCCGGCTCGCTTTTCATAATCGGAGGGTATCGGTTATTTGGCGCGTGGGAAGCGGATTACTGCGGCGACGAGGGCGCGGGGGCGAGGTGGTTGCGAAGAGATGGGTCGTCAGGGAAAAGGGCGGCGCCCCGCTCCCAGACTTGGCGAGCGAGATCCGGCTGGCCGGTTTTTTCGTATTCAACGCCCAACCAGTCGTAGGACTGGGCGAACTGCGGTTGGGGAGGTTGCTGCTCCTGTTGCTGGATCAAGGTGTTGAACTGATCGATGATTTCCGGTCCTTTGCCCAAGTTGGCGGGCCAATAGGTCATTGCCATGGACTTGGTAAAGCGCGCATCCCAATTAGATGGATCGAGATTGAGGGCGGTTTCAAAGTCGGCGTCGGCGTTCATGGCCCAAATGGCTTGGGAGCGGACGTCGGTGGTCGTTGCGCAGAGCTTCAAATAGGCCAGGCCCAGGGCGGCTGGGAACAAGGCGTTGTTGGTATCGGCATTCATGCGCTGGGTCAATTCGTTGACTGCGTCTTGAAGCTGGCCGGCGTCCTGGATTTGTTTCCAGGCTGCCTGGCGCTCGGCATAAGTGGAATGTGGCGAGGTCAAGGTATCTATGGCCGCCGCGAGAGCGATGGCGTCCGGACCAGCGGGAGGAATGGGACCGGGGCGGCGAGCGGGCGCGACGGCGCTGTTTCCGTCGGTTCGTGAGTGAGGCGTGGGAGCGGGGCCGGCCGCGTAATGGGGCGGCGGGGACAGGGATTCCGCGGTTGGCGAATTGGGGGGGGGTTGCGGCGATTGAGCCGAAAAGCGGCTTGCGCAGTAAACGGCCAGAGCGGCTGCCGTTCCGAGAAGCGCCCAAATAAAGATGGAATGTTTCATAAATGTCTTTCCATCCAATAGTGCGTAATTCGTCCGCAAAAGGGATCACGCACTGTGATCGGCGCATTGCCCGCGCCTATGGGCGCTATCGATCATGTTTGTCTGGTGCATGAAAGCGAGGCGATTCAAAGCAGGGGCGTGAAAACACTCGCCGGCGTTCATTCATTTACAATTGGCGGGGCGGGCGTTAAGCTGGCCGCATGAAACATTGGCTTTGTGCAAGTTTTCTCGTCCTTGGGTTTGTTTTGGGCGGGGCGAGCCGGAGCGTGGCGGCGGGGGAGTTGTCCGCGTTTGACCTGATCAAGGAAGGTGACAAGTATGTTGGCGAGCAGGCAAAGGACAAAGTAGTCCAGATACGGTCCGAGAAATCGGTGGGGAGCCTTGTGCCGGACATCTGGTACGTGGTTTATTACGACCCGACGGCGACGCTCAAGGCGACGGAGGTCAAATTCGGCGGGGGCAAAATGATGGAGGTTAAACGGCCCTTGCGCCTGCTGGAGCCGGTGACGGGGGGCGACCAGACGCTGGAGAGAAAGAAACTGAAAGTCGATTCCAACCGGGCGCTGGCGCTGGCGATGAAGGAGCCGCTGCTGCAAAATCTGAATGTGCGGGCCACGCAGTTCTGGCTGGAACACGCGCCGGGCGGGCCGGTGTGGAGAATCCGCTTTTGGGCGGCCAAATTGAAGAATCCCAATCAAATGGCGGACATAGGCGAAATGGTCCTCTCGGCCAAAACGGGCGAGGTTGTCAAAAACAAACTGCATCCCAACAGCGTGGATTGATGAATTAGAGCGTGTTTTGAGATTCGCTGAGGACGCCGCGTGAGGGCACGCGGCCTACAGCAAGCGGCTTAAAACGTGCTGTTAGACGGATATGATTCATGGGGGGGCAGCGAATTTGTTTATACAGATTTGCCATGGAGGATGTCTGTATAGTTGAAATGACAGGCAGAACGGCGGATATACTTGCCATTGCGTGAATTCACCGGAGCTAAACGGCGCTTGGTGCCAGCCGCTTTACGAAGAGAAGGCGGCCGGGCTGATCCTTTACGGACGGGCGCTGGGCCTGAGCCACAGCCAGGCGGAAGACGTTCTGCAAGAGACGTTTCTGGCGCTATTGCAAGCCGCCCGGAAGCCGGAAAACCCGGAGCACTACTGCCTGCGCGCCTTTCGCAATAAGGCCCTCAATCAACATCGGGGCACGTGGCGGCGGCTGGCACGCGAGTGGGAATCGGTCCGGTGGTTCGAGCAGGGATCGGCTCGGGACGAGGCGGAGGCGGAGGCGATGCGACAGTTGGCGCAATTGCCGCCGGAGCAAAGGGAAGTTATTGTGTTGAAGATTTGGAACGGCATGACGTTCGAGGCCATCGGACGTTTCCTGGAGGTTTCGGCCAACACGGTGGCCGGACGTTACCGTTATGGCATGAACAAGTTAAAAGTTTCCATGAAAGGAAGCGAGTATGGACGAGATGAACCAGTTGGAGAAACAATTGCAATCATGGACGCCCCGTCGCCCCTCGCCTAGAATCGCCCGCCGTCTTTTCGGCTCCGCACCCGCCGCGGCGCCAGCGGCGCGTCGCTGGGATGCGTGGAACTGGCTGACGCCGCTGGCGGCCTGCGCGCTGACGATCCTGGTCTGCGTTCATACCGCCAACCGACCAGCCGCCGAAGCAGGCAGCCGCAACAACGCGGCGTTCATCGCCACTTTGATGCTCGAGGCTGCCGGCTCCTCGAACATGGCGACCTACTCGCCGAGTGAGATGGACGAGAATCTGGAATGGAACGTCTGGCCGCACGCGGCCCATCACGTGTCATTGCCTGCCCGCGCCGAACTCCCGTCCCGCGTCGATGTCTGGAAACTGAGTCCGACCAACCGGTGAGGTTTTGTGGCCGGCCCAATGGCCGGTGGGCAAGGGTCACCCCCGCAAGAAAGCAAACCGCCCATGGGAGGGGCGCGCCCCGATACGACCGGCATGGGAAATCCAAAAAAAACGGGACTCGGAATGTGCCGGGCGGGACGCCCGCCACGGCGACCGGGACGGTCGCGGCACCCAAAGCAAGGAATGGCGAGGGAGAGGTGTTTTTTTTGGCGAATTGGCGCGGACAAAAAACGGTCAGCTTTTGCCAAATGCAGTGAAGTTAGGGCTGGCGCGACCGGCCAAAGTAACCCCAAGGGATGACGCGGGGATTGCCCGCAATAGACGTTAACGCCCACAAACGGGAGTTTTACGCATTGAAGCCCTGACATACTTATTTATGCATATCGCGAACAGGATACCACCACCTCCCCGGCTGGAAACAGCCCATGACATTTTGCGCCAAGCCGGTCCCCAACCGCTGGACGCCATCTTTTCGCCGCGCAGCGTGGCCTTGATTGGCGCGACCGAAGCGCCCGGCAGCGTGGGCCGGACGATCCTGGAGAACCTCCAGCGCGGGGGATTTGCCGGGCCGATTTATCCCGTCAACCTCAAGCGCCCCACCGTGCTTGGCGTCAAGGCCTACCCCAACATTGGCGCTGTGCCGGACAAGGTTGAATTGGTGGTAATTGTGACTCCGCCGCCGACGGTGCCTGGGATTGTGCGCGATTGTGTAAAAGCAGGCGTGCGGGGCGCGGTAATCATTTCGGCCGGGTTCAAGGAAACCGGAGCGGCAGGGGCGGAATTGGAGCGGCAGGTACTGGAGGAAGCCCGCCGGGGTCAAATGCGGGTAGTGGGGCCCAATTGTCTGGGGGTCATGGTGCCCGTGGGCAAGCTCAACGCCACTTTTGCCGCGGACATGGCGCGGTCGGGGTCGGTCGGTTTTATCAGCCAAAGCGGCGCCCTCTGCACGGCGGTACTGGATTGGAGTCTGCGCGAAAACGTCGGTTTCAGCGCCTTTATTTCACTGGGGTCGATGCTGGACGTGGGCTGGGGCGACCTGATTTATCACCTGGGCGACGATCCGAGCACCAAAAGCATTGTAATTTACATGGAAACGATCGGCGACGCGCGCGCGTTTCTATCGGCGGCGCGCGAAGTGGCGCTGACCAAACCGATCATCGTCATCAAGCCGGGGCGGACGGCGGCGGCGGCCAAAGCGGCGGCATCGCACACCGGGTCGCTCACCGGGAGCGACGAAGTGTTGCAGGCGGCGTTTCAGCGGGTGGGGGTGTTGAGAGTGGACACTATTTCGGAGTTGTTCGACATGGCGGAAGTGCTCTCCAAGCAGCCGCGGCCCAAAGGACCGCATCTGACGATAGTGACCAATGCGGGCGGGCCGGCGGTGCTGGCGACGGACATGCTCATAGGGAGTGGCGGCCAATTGGCGGAGTTGAGCGGCGAAACCATGAGCGCGTTCAACGCGATTTTACCGGCCGCCTGGAGCCACAATAACCCGGTCGATGTGATCGGCGACGCCAGTCCAGAGCTGTACGCCCAAGCGGTGGAAATCGCGGCCAAGGACCCCAGCACGGATGGGTTGCTTGTGATTCTGACACCGCAGGCGATGACCGACGCGACGGCCACGGCGGAGCATTTGACGCCTTACGGCCGGCTGCAGGACAAGCCGATCATCGCCAGTTGGATGGGGGCCGGGCAGGTGGAGAAGGGGGAAGACATTCTCAACGCCGCGCGCATACCGACGTTCAAGTATCCAGACCGGGCGGCGCGCGCATTCTGTTATATGTGGCGCTACAGCGAGAACCTGCGCGCCCTCTACGAGACGCCGGCGCCGGGGCCGGAGTCGGAGGACAGCGGCGCCGCCCGATCGAAAGCGTCGGCGCTTTTGCAGAAAGTGCGCGCCAGCGGGCGGACGATCCTGACCGAATTCGAATCCAAGGAGATTCTTGCCGATTACGGCATTCCGACGGTGAAGACGCTCATCGCGCGCAGTGAAGCGCAAGCGGTCGAACTGGCGGCCGGGCTGGGTTATCCGGTGGTGCTGAAGCTGTATTCGGAAACGATCACGCACAAGACCGACGTGGGCGGAGTGCAATTGAATTTACGCACGGCGGCGGCGGTGCGCCAGGCCTGGCAGGCCATCGAGGCCGCCGTGACAGAGAAGGCGGGCAAGGAACATTTCCTGGGCGTGACGGTGCAGCCGATGATCAAGCTGGATGGCTATGAGTTGATCGTGGGAAGCAGCATGGATCCGCAATTCGGCCCGGTGCTCCTATTTGGCACGGGGGGGCAGTTGGTGGAAGTTTTCAAGGACCGCGCGCTGGCCCTGCCGCCGCTCAATGCGACGCTGGCGCGGCGGATGATGGAGCGGACACGCATTTTCACGGCGTTAAAAGGGGTGCGCGGCCGCCAGGCGGTGGACTTGGCTGCGCTGGACCAGTTGCTCGTACGGTTCAGCCAACTGGTGGCCGAGCAACTGTGGATCAGCGAGATCGACATCAATCCGTTGCTCGTGTCGCCCGAGCGCATACTGGCGCTGGATGCGCGGGTGGTCTTGCACGATCCGAATATGCCGGAAGACAAACTGCCCAAGCCGTCGATCCGGCCCTATCCCACACAATACGTGGGGACGTGGAAAGCCAAGAACAAGATGGCCATGCTGATTCGTCCCATTCGACCCGAGGACGAGCCGTTGATGGTCAAATTTCACACCACGCTGTCCGAACAGAGCGTCTATCACCGCTATTTCAACGCGCTGAAGTTGACGCAGCGCATCGCCCATGAGCGGCTGACGCGAATCTGTTTTAACGATTATGACCGGGAGATAGCGCTGGTGGCGGAGACGAAGGATGCCAAGACGAATGAAGCGCAGATACTGGCCGTCGGGCGGTTGAGCAAGCTGCACGGGCTTAACGAAGGAGAGTTTGCACTGCTGGTCACCGACTCGGCGCAGAACCAGGGAGTGGGCACCGAGTTGCTCACGCGGTTGGTGCGGATTGGCCGGGATGAGAAACTGACCTGCCTCAAGGCGCACATCCTCCCCGATAACCACGCCATGAAGGCAGTGTGCCAGAAGGCCGGTTTCAAACTTCAGCACGACTCCAACAACGACGACTTCACCGCCGAATATATTTACTAACTCTATGTCATCAAATTGCCCAACGAGAAAAGTTCGCTATACCACCATTGACGGGAACGAAGCGGCCGCTTACGTGGCCTTCCGGCTTAACGAAGTAATGGCCATTTATCCCATCACGCCTTCCTCCCCCATCGCCGAATGGTGCGATCAGTGGGCCTCTGAGGGAAAACGCAATCTCTGGGGCGCAGTGCCCGCGATTGTCGAAATGCAGAGCGAAGCAGGCGCGTCCGGCGCGGTGCATGGGGCGCTCCAGACGGGGTCCGTCAGCACCACCTTCACGGCGTCGCAGGGGCTTTTGCTCATGATCCCCAACATGTTCAAAATCGCCGGAGAATTGCTGCCGACGGTCTTCCACGTCACCGCGCGCACGGTGGCCACGCACGCCCTTTCCATCTTTGGCGATCACAGCGATATCGCGGCGGTGCGTTCGACGGGATGGGCGATACTGGGGGCGGCCTCGGTGCAGGAGACAATGGATTTTGCGCTGATCTCCCAGGCGGCGGCCTTTCGTTCCAGACTGCCGTTTATTCATTTCTTCGATGGATTCCGCACGTCGCACGAAGTGTCCAAAATCCAATTGGTGGAGGATGAGACGATGCGCGCGCTCATCGATGATGCGCTGATCGCCAGCCAGCGGGCGCGCGCCATGTCCCCCGACCACCCGGTCCTGCGCGGCACGGCGCAGAACCCCGACGCGTTTTTCCAGGGCCGCGAAGCGACCAATTCCTATTATGCGGCGTGCCCGGGCATCACCCAGGGGGTGATGGACGAATTTGCCCGCCAAACGGGCCGCGCATACAAGCTTTTCGACTACGTGGGCGCTCCCGACGCCAAACACGTGATCGTGCTCATGGGCTCGGGGTGCGAGACGGCGCACGAGACGGTGGATTTCTTGAACCAGCGCGGCGCCAAAGTTGGCCTGGTCAAAGTGCGTTTGTATCGGCCCTTTGACAGCCAGAGATTCGCTGAGGCGCTGCCGCCCTCGGTGGAGAGCATTGCGGTGCTGGATCGCACCAAAGAGCCGGGGGCGGTTGGAGAACCGCTCTATCAGGACTGCGTCACCGCGCTCTTTGAGAGCATGGCCGCGGACGGCGGCCATTTTGCCAGGATGCCGAAGGTTTTCGGCGGGCGCTATGGTTTGTCGTCCAAAGAATTCACGCCGGCAATGGTGGAGGCCGTTTTTGCCAATCTGGCCTCGCCCACGCCCAAGAACCATTTCACCGTTGGCATCAACGATGACGTCTCCCACACCAGCCTGCCGTATAACCCGGAGTTCTCGACCGAATCGGATGACGTCATCCGCGCCCTGTTTTTTGGTCTGGGCGCCGACGGCACGGTCGGAGCGAACAAGAACTCCATCAAGATCATCGGCGAAGAGACACCCAACTACGCGCAGGGTTATTTTGTGTATGACTCCAAGAAGTCAGGCTCCATGACGGTGTCGCACTTGCGCTTCGGCCCGCAGCCGATACGTTCGATCTATTTGATTTCGCGGGCCAATTTTGTGGCCTGCCATCAGCCGGTGTTCCTGGAGCGGTACGATATGTTGGGGAGCCTGGTCAAGGGGGGGACGTTCCTGTTGAACACGCCCTATTCGAAGGAGGAGATCTGGCCGCTGCTGCCCACGCCGGTTCAGGAGGCGCTGGTGGCCAAAGGGGCGCGATTTTATATAATTGACGCCACGAGCGTCGCGCGCGCCAGCGGCATGGGCGGGCGCATCAACACGATCATGCAGGTGTGTTTCTTCGCCTTGTCGGGCGTTCTGCCCAAGGAGGAGGCGATCAGCGCCATCAAGGATTCCATTCGCAAGACCTACGGAAAGAAGGGGGAGGAAATCGTACAGATGAACCTCAAAGCGGTGGACAACACGCTGGCCCAATTGTTCGAAGTGCCGTTGACCCGTCCCGTCAACGGGGCCGGCCCGTTGCTGCCCTCCATCACCCCCAACGCGCCGCCTTTCGTGCGCGATGTCCTGGGCAAGTTGGCGGCCGGATTGGGGGACGAGCTTCCCGTCAGCGCCTTCCCCGCGGACGGCACGTACCCGACTGGAACGGCGCAGTACGAAAAGCGGAATCTGGCCCTGGAGATTCCGGTCTGGGACCAGGCGATTTGCATACAGTGCATGAAATGCGTGGTGGTCTGCCCGCACGCCACCATTCGGGCCAAGGTGTGCCCGTCGGAGAGTTTCGAGGGGGCGCCGCCGACCTTTAAATCCACGGCGGCGCGACTGCCGGAATGGAAGGGCCTCAAGTTCGTCCTGCAGGTGGCGGCGGAAGATTGCACCGGTTGCAGCCTGTGCGTCGAGGTCTGTCCGGCGCGGAACAAAAAGGAGACCAAACTCAAGGCCATTAACATGCAGGCGCAGGCGCCCTTGCGCATGGCCGAGCGGGAGAATTGGAACTTCTTCCTCTCACTGCCCGAGATAGACCGCCGGAAGATCAAGCCTCTCATCCTGCGGCAGCAGCAGGTCATGCAGCCGTTGTTCGAGTTCTCCGGGGCGTGCGCCGGCTGCGGCGAAACTCCCTATCTCAAGCTCATGAGCCAGTTGTTCGGAGATCGCGCGATCATAGGCAACGCCACCGGCTGCTCCTCCATCTACGGCGGCAACCTTCCCACCACACCCTACGCGAAAAACGGCGCGGGCCGCGGGCCGGCCTGGTGCAATTCATTGTTCGAGGACACCGCCGAATTCGGGCTGGGCTTCCGGGTCTCGATTGACCACCAGAAAGAATTCGCCGGCGAACTTTTGGGCAAGCTTGCCGCGACGGTTGGCGGGGATCTGGTGGAGGCCATTTTGAAGGCGAATCAGAGCGATGAGGCGGGCATTGAAGAGCAGCGCCAGCGGGTGGCGGCATTGAGGCAGAAGTTACGGAATCTCAATTCCCCCGAGGCGACGCTGCTGGGGAGCCTGGCCGATCACCTTGTCAAGAGAAGTGTTTGGATTATCGGCGGGGACGGCTGGGCCTACGACATCGGTTACGGCGGACTGGATCACGTCCTGGCCAGCGGGCGGGACGTCAATGTGCTTGTCTTGGACACGGAGGTCTATTCCAACACGGGCGGCCAAATGTCCAAATCGACGCCGCGGGGCGCGGTGGCGAAATTCGCGGCCGGGGGCAAGCCGTCTGGAAAAAAGGACCTGGGCCTCATTGCGATGGCATACGGCAACGTCTATGTGGCCAGCGTGGCCATGGGGGCCAAGGACGAGCAGACGCTCAAGGCGTTCGTCGAGGCGGAATCCTATCCCGGTCCCTCGCTCATTATCGCTTACAGCACTTGTATCGCGCACGGCATCGCTCTCGATACCGGCATCGGCGCGCGGCAGCAGAAGCTGGCGGTCGATTGCGGGCAGTGGCTGCTCTACCGTTATGATCCGCGCCGCGCCGAGGCGGGAGAGAATCCGCTGCAACTGGATTCGCAGGCGCCAAAAGCAAAGGTGCAGGAGTTTCTGGAGTCGGAGAACCGATTCAAGATGCTGACCAAGACCAATCCGGACCATGCGCGGCAGTTATTTGCGCAGGCGCAAGCCGATTCGGAGCGCCGCTGGAAGTTCTACCAGGATTTGCAGGGGCGCACAGGCGCTTCGGCGGCCGCCGAGCGATCGAAAATACCCGTTTCCTTTGAAACGAAACCCTGATTACGTCGAACCCATCCACTTATGGACCTTACAACCACTTATCTGGGCTTGAAGCTGCGGTCGCCACTGATTGCCGGCGCCTCGCCGCTGAGCGAAAAGATCGATAACATCAAACAAATGGAACAGGCGGGGGCCGCGGCAGTGGTGCTGCACTCATTGTTCGAGGAGCAACTGCGGCAGGAGCGAATCCAACTGAATCAAGACCTGGAGCGGGGCACCTTGAGTTTTCCGGAGGCTCTTTCTTACTTTCCCGAGCCGGAGGAATTCCATCTTGGTCCCGAACAGTATCTGGAACACATTGCGCGCGCCAAGAAAGCCGTTGGCATCCCGGTGATCGCCAGCCTGAATGGTTCCTCATTGGGCGGTTGGACAAAACATGCGCGGCTCATGGAGAAGGCCGGTGCCGACGCCCTGGAGTTGAACATCTATTACATTCCGACGGACATGAACCTGGCCTCCAAGGATGTGGAGGAAATGTATCTGAACATCGTCAAGGCGGTGAAGTCGGAGGTGAAGTTTCCCGTGGCGGTGAAATTAAGCCCCTTTTTCACCAATTTCGCCAGCATGGCCCGCCGGTTGGACCAGGCGGGCGCCGACGGATTGGTGCTGTTCAACCGGTTTTACCAGCCGGACTTTGACCTGGCCACGCTGACCGTCCAGCCCAACCTGTTGCTGAGCACGCCAATGGCGATGCGGCTCCCGCTACGGTGGATCGCTCTTCTTTACAGCCGCGTGCGCGCCAGCCTGGCGGCCACCAGCGGCGTGCATAGCGGCACCGACGTGGTCAAAATGCTCATGGCCGGGGCGGACGCGACGATGCTCTGCTCGGTGCTCTTGCGCCATGGCATCAAGCAAATCGGCGTCATTGAGGATTCACTGCTGGCGTGGATGGAAGAGAACGAATACGAATCGGTGACCCAGCTAAAAGGGAGCATGAGCCAGAAGAATGCGGCCGATCCGAGCGCCTTCGAACGCGCGCAGTATGTGCGCATCCTGTCCAGTTACACCCCGCCGCCGATCGAAGCCCCCGGCTGATGACTCAAGCCAGCCTATGGCTCATAAGCTGACCACATGCACATTTTGCGGAGTAGGGTGTGGCATCTATCTTGAAACCGCCGGCCGGCAGGTGGTGGGCAGCTACCCCAGCATGTCCCACCCCGCCAACCAGGGAAAAATCTGTGTGCGCGGCTGGCATGTCCACGAAGTGGCCAGTTCGCCCGACCGGCTGAAAAGCCCGTTGGTCAGGAAAAACGGACGGCTGCAGGAGGTCACCTGGGATGAGGCCATCGGCTTCATTGCCACGCGGCTGGGGGAAATCCTCCACCGGCACGGTCCGGATTCACTGGCGTTTTTGGATTCCCCGCGCTGTTCCAACGAGGAGGCTTACCTTCTCCAAAAACTCGCCCGATCGATTATCGGCACCAACAATATCGACCATGGGGCGGGGGTCTATTGCAATAACTCGATCAATGTTCTTCTCCAGATGCTTGGGTTGCCGGCCTGCACCAACTCGATCGCGGAGTTGATGCGCAGCGAGGTGATTGTGGTGGATGGGGTGGATTTGCGCCGGCAATTGCCGACGATTGGCGGCTGGGTCATTCGCGCCAAACTCGGTGGCGCGCGCCTGTTTGTGATTGATTCGCGGCGGCATCGTCTGGCTGAAATCGCCGATATTTTCCTGCAAATCAAGCCCGGCACCGAGGCGCTGCTTTACGGGGCGATGGCCAAGGTCATTGTTGACCGCGGGTTGATGAACCTGCCATTTATCAAGGCGCGTTGCCGCGACTACGAGCTGTTTCTGGAACAGGCGCGGGATTACGATCTATTGCAGGCGGCCGAAGAGTGCGGCGTGCCGCCGGATATGATCGAAGCGGCGGCGCTGGCTTACGGCCACGCCAAGGCCGCGGCGCTGCTTTACTCCACCGGGATCGAAACGCGGCACAAAGACGCCATTCGGGCCAGTGTGAACCTGGCGTTGCTCACCGGCAACCTGGGCAAGGAAGGGGCGGGACTTTACCCGCTGACTGAACAGAACAATCTCCAAGGCGTGTGCGACATGGGGATGTTGCCCGACCGTTTGCCGGGCTACCGGGCGGTCGCCAGCGGTCCCGCGCGCGCCGCGTTGGAGGGGCTTTGGAAGGCGCGGCTTCCCGCCACGCCCGGCCTGGGCGCCCGCGCGCTGCTGGGCGGCCGTGCGCGCGCCAAAGTTAAGGCCCTGTGGCTGGGCCGCTACGACCCGGTCAACACCGCGTCTTTTGGCGACGCGGCCAATTCGATCCAGCAATGCGAACTGGTCGTCGTGCAACATTTATTTTTGACGGACTCGGCGCGGCACGCCCACGTGGTCCTGCCGGCCACGGCCTTTGGCGAAGAGAGGGTTTCCTTCACCAGCACCGAGAGGCGCATTCAACTGGCCGAGCGGGTGATTGATCCGCCTTCGGGGCCGATGCCCGCCTGGGAACAACTGACTCGCGTGGCCCGGGCCATGGGGGCCGACTGGGCTTACCACGACGCCGGCCAGGTGATGGACGAAATTGGGGAAGTCATCCCCTTTTACAGCGGCGCCAGCCACGAGAATCTCGCGCGTGATTATGGCCGGCAATGGCCCTGCACCAAAGACCGCCCGCTGGGCACCATCCGACTGTTTAGCCAGGGCGACGCGGATTTTCCGTTCCACTTTGGTCCGGTCGCCAGGCCGGCGCGCCCGGCGGAGGGTCACCCCGATTTTCCCTTTACACTTGTCTTCGGCAACTCGCTCTATTACTGGCACCAGAACGTCCTCATCAAACACAGCGAAACCCTCAAGCGCGAATACCGTCTGCTGCTGCTCGATTATCCCGACGGGTTCATCGAGATCAATACCGACGACGCCAATCGGCTGGGCATCCGCGACGGCGCCAAAGTGCGCCTGTCCACCGCCAGCGGCTCAGCCGTTTCCGCGGCGAGAGTCACGATCGAAGCCAGGAGCGGGACGATCTTTGTCCCCTACTTTGTACGTCAACTAAGAAAAGAACTGCTTGGAGAGGGCGGCGACGACACCGGGCTGGTTCCGGTGAGCCTGGAAAAGGAGGATCTGTGAAAGCCCGCGTTCTGGACGCGGGCGACGTGCCCAAAATCGTGGACCTGCTCCGCGGGTTGGGCTACGAAGTGCTGGCGCCCTTTTGCGGCCGGGGGCGCGACACCTACTTCGACACTGTCACCGACGCCAATCGCGGGGACATTCAAATCCACTTGCCCAATCCGTACTATCCGCCCAAGCGATTCGTCTTTCCCGCCATCGAGCGCCTGATGAAAGTGCGCGGGGCGGACGGAACGATGCGGATCGAGCCGACTTATGAGGAACCGCGGCGGGCCGTTTTCGGCATCCGTTCCTGCGATGTCGCCGGCATCTGGCACCTGGACCGATTCTATCTGGGCCGCGACTTCCGGGACATTTATTACGAGAAACGGCGCCGCAATTTGTTCCTGGTCAACGTTGTTTGCACCGATCCGGCCCTGGACATCGGCGATGAGTGTTTCTGCCTTTGCGCCGACACGGGCCCCGCGGCGCGCGACCATTTTGATTTGCAGCTCATGGACCTGGGCGGGGGCGAGTACATGGCGGTGGCGGGCACGCCGGCGGGGGAGGAGTTGTTCGCCAATCCCATTTTCAAAAGCGCCAACGCGGCGCACGTAGAGCGCCGCCGCGAGCTTCTGGCCGGGGCGCGCCAGCATTTCAAGACGACGACCAGTTGGTTTCCGGCCACGGTGCGGTACGTATCGCAGGGAAACATACTTGACAAGACGTGGGAACAAATCGGCAACCGCTGCCTGGAATGCGGCGGCTGCACCTACGTGTGCCCGGCCTGCACCTGTTTTACCGTCAGCGACCGCCAGACCGGTCCGGATGAAATCGAGCGGGTGCGGATTTGGGATTCGTGCGCCCTCAGCGGTTTCACGCGCATGGCCGGGGGCTTCAATCCCCGGCGCGCCGTCCATGACCGCCGCAACCGCCGTTTCTTTCGCAAGCTGGCGCATTACTTCATCCAGCGGGAACTGGCCATGGCGTGCCTGGGCTGCGGGAGATGCGCGGCGGTCTGCCACGGCGACGTCGGCATGCCCAGCGTCGTCGAAATGATCCGCCGCGCCACGGCGGAGCTGGAAAAAGATGAACCCCTCCAACACTGAAAACGTTTATCTGCCCAAGCCGGCGACGCTCGACCGCGTGGTGGAGGACATTCCGGAAGTGAAGACCTTTTATTGGCACTTCGATGACCCGGCGGAGCAGGCCCGGTTCCGCCGTTTCCGTCCCGGCCAGTTCGCGCAGGTTTCGCTCTTCGGCGTCGGCGAATTCCCGGCCTCGCTTCCCCCAAGCCCGACGGAAACAGAAACCTTTTTCACTATCCGGCAGGTCGGCAGTTGCACGGCGGCCTTGCACCGGCTGCGTCCGCGCGACAAGTTCGCCGTGCGCGGCCCTTACGGCAACGGCTTTGCCATGGAGAACTACTACGGCAAGAACCTGGTCTTCGTCGCCGGCGGCATCGGGCTGATTCCACTTCGTTCCTGCATCGTATCCGCCATTCACGAGCGCGATCGCTACCAGCGCATCCAGGTTTTTCACGGCGCCAAGACGCCCGGTGAACTGATGTACGCGCACAACCTGAGGCAGTGGGAAAAGGAGGCCGGGGTGGAGTGCCATCTGACGGTTGATCGCTCCACCAACGGCTGGACTGGCAACGTGGGCGTTGTCGGCAGCCTGTTCCACAAAGCCGGCGTGCGCGTGCCAGTGGAGAACTCAATCGCCTTTGTGTGCGGGCCTCCGATCATGTTTCGATTCGTCATCCGCGATTTGCTCGGCATGGGCTTTCCGGAGCGGAACATCGTTTCCACCCTGGAACGCTACATGAAATGCGGCGTGGGCAAATGCGGCCACTGCTGCATCGGCGTCGCTTATATCTGCGTCGATGGCCCGGTGTTCACCTACGAACAAATCAAGAAACTGGGGGAGGACATCTAATGAACGGATTCCATGAGTTGCTGGACGGATGCCTTCAAGGCCGTGTTTGTTTCATGGGTCTGGGCAACGTGGACATGGGCGACGACGGATTTGGCGTGTGCCTGGCGGAGAGACTCAGCCAGGGGGGCTGGCCGGCAGTGATCATCGCCGGCACCAGCCCGGAGGACTATTTAGGCTGTTGCGCCGGCGGATGTCATGATCATCTGGTTTTTCTTGATGCGGTTGAATTTGGCGGCAAGCCCGGCTCGGTGGTGTTGCTCAATTCCGGGGAAATGGTTTCCCGTTTCCCGCAGATTTCCACGCACAAACTTTCCCTCGGACTCTTAGCCAAGTGCGTCGAGGCCAACGGCGCAACCAAGGCGTGGCTACTTGGCGTGCAGCCCGAATCACTCCGACCGGGCCGGCGCCTCTCCGCGGCCGTGCAAAACACTCTGGCGGCGTTGGAAGAATTGCTCCTCGACCGCTTCCAGGAGGAATTGGCGCGATGATGACTCCCGAACAAGCCGTTTTCACGTCGATTCTTGTCTGTATCGGCGGAGCGGTCCTGACTCTGGCGGTGTCGCGCCACCGGACGCTGGCCGGCTGGCTTGCGTTTCTTGCGACGGCCATCACCGCCGTGTTGATTTTTCTGGCGGCGGGCCGGGTGCTCACCACGGGGCCATCGCCGCATCCGGCGGCCTTTTGCGCAATGGCCGGGCCGGATTTCGCCTTGCGGATACACGTTGATGGATTGAGCGCGATTTTTCTGCTGCTGGCGGCGCTGATCGCCACGCCCGCGATGTTTTATTCGATCAACTACATGAAGCTCTACCCCGAATATGGCGTGGGGCGATATTATCCGTGGGTGCTCTTATTCCTGGCGGCGATGTACGGGCTGCTGAGCACGACGGACATGATGTGGTTCTTTCTTGTATTCTGGCAAATGATGACGCTGCCAGGCTACGCCCTCATCCGCTTCGAGCGCCGCAAAGCGGAGAACCTCCGCGCGGCCAACAAGTTTCTCATCATGATGCAGATCGCCTGCGTGGTGACACTGGCCGGAGCGTGGCTGCTGGCCGGCGAGGGAGCGGCGGCGGCCGGGGTGGGCGTCAAATATGATTTTGAAAGCGTCAGCGCAACCCTGCCGATTTTGCTGGCCTGCGAGCCCCGCCTGGCGGCTTATGCCTTCGCCCTGTTTCTGGCGGGCTTCGGCATCAAGATGGGCATGTGGCCTTTTGGGCAGGTTTGGCTGCCCGAAGCGCATCCGGCGGCGCCCTCGCCCGTGAGCGCGCTGTTGTCCGGGGTGATGATCAAGACCGGCGTCTATGGCCTGATGCGTTATTTCCTTTGGCTGCCGCCCGGCGGCGCGTCAACACTATTTCCTCTGGCCCGCTGGGGTTTGGTGGTGACGGTGCTGGGAACGGTCACGCTTTTCACCGGCACGATGCAGGCCCTGAGCCAGGAGGAGTCCAAACGGTTGCTCGCCTTCCACAGCATTGGCCAGGTGGGCTACATACTGCTGGGCGCCGGCGCGTGCATGGTCTTGTTGCCGGCGGCCGGGCCGGCGGCGGCGGCGCTGGCCGCGCTGGCGCTTTGCGGCGCGCTCTTTCACACCCTCAACCACGGCGTGTTCAAGGGCCTGCTCTTTCTCAACGCCGGTTCCCTGCTTCACGCCACTGGGACGCAGGACCTCAATAAAATGGGCGGCTTGCTCAAGTTCATGCCGTTGACGGCCGTGACGGCCCTGGTGGCCTCGCTCTCCATTTCCGGCGTGCCGCTATTCAACGGATTCGCCAGCAAGTGGACGATTTACGTCGCCACGATTCAGGGCAGCCGCGTGGCCGGTTACCTTGCCTTGTGCGCCGCCATCGCCATCCTCACCAGCGCGCTGACGCTGGCCTCGTTCATCAAGTTTTTCGGCGTCAGTTTTCTCTCGCGCCCCAGCGACGTGGTGAGCGCGCAGGCGGCGCGGCGGCCGAGTCTCGAAGTCGGGTGGATGATGCAGTTGCCGCAGGTGCTCCTGGCTGCGATCTGCGTGCTGCTGGGGGTGGTCCCGGCGATTGCCTTTCAGTTGATTGGCCGCGTGTTGGAGACCAGTCCGGGCGGTTTCGGCGCCACTCTGGGCCGCGCCACACCGGTCCTGGCCCAATCCTGGTCGGGGCTGGAAGGCCCCGGCTCGGCGGCCCTGTTTGCGCCGCTGGTCCTTCTCCTGGTCCTGGGCCTGATGTTCCTCGTGGCGCATGCGATCTCCAGACTCGGCCAATCGCCCCGGCGCGCCGGCGCGCCCTGGCTTTGCGGCTACGCGCGAGAGGCGGAGTGCCACCGGTATGTCGCTCATAATTTTTATGGAGAAATCAAGCGCCGTTTCCGCTGGCTGGGCGGCGCGCCAGCGGCCAAACCGGCGGCGAGCGGCCAATTGAAGGAACCTTGAGATGATCGCACGCGCCAGACTCGATCAATTGAGACAGAGGTTCGGAGCCGCCGTTCTGAGCGCCAATCTGCCCTCCGAGCGGTGCCTGTTTGTGTTCGTGGAACCGGCGGCTTTGAAGGCGGTCTGTCAGTACATTTTCCGCGATCTCGACGCGCGATACATCGTCAGCATTGGCGCCGATGAGCGCCCTGTATCCGGCGCGTTCCTCATCGCGCATAACTTCGCCTTCGACGGCGAACACGTAATTTGCGGCGTTCTGGCCCATCTGCCCGGCGACCACCCCGCCATCGAGAGCATTTCCAATGTCGTGCCCCCGGCCAATTGGGGCGAGCGCGAATTGCGCGATCTTGTGGGCATCCAAGTAAGCGGACATCCTTACCCCAAACGCCTGGTCTTGCCGGATGGATGGCCCGAAGACATGCATCCATTGCGAAAAGACGTGCCGTGGAATTGCGTTCCGGCGGGCTACGACGACGAACGCGAATTCAAGTTCGACGCACCGCCCGATGGATGCACAGTGGTGCCTTTCGGCCCCTTCCATCCCACCTTGGATGAACCGGCGCACTTCCGCCTCTATGTCGATGGCGAGACGGTGCGCGGGTGCGAGTATCGCGGTTTCATGGTGCATCGTGGAATCGAGAAGCTGGCCGAGTCGGTCCTTTCGTACAATGATATCCCGATCCTGGCCGAGCGCATTTGCGGCATCTGCGGCTGCGTTCATAACGTCGCCTACGCCCAGGCCGTGGAGAGCGCCGCCGCGCTTGAGGCCCCGCCGCGCGCCCAATATCTGCGCACGATCATGCTCGAGATCGAGCGCCTTCACAGCCATCTCCTCTGGGTCGGCCTGGCCTGCCACATCCTCGGTTTCGACACGTTGTTCATGCACTGCTTCCGCATCCGCGAACCGGTGATGTGGGTCGCCGAGAAGATCAGCGGCAACCGCAAAACTTACGGCCTCTGCGTCATTGGCGGCGTGCGCCGCGACCTCACCGAGGAAGGAAAGTCCGAATTGCGCCAGGTTCTCGATCGCCTGGAGACCGAATGGCGGGCCGTCGCCACCGCCGTCCTCAAAGACCGCAATATCCAGAAACGCACCCGTGGCGTCGGCGTAGCCGACCGCAAGCTTTGCAAAGAGGCCGCCCTCATCGGCCCGGTCGCTCGCGCTGCCGGGGTGGACATTGACTGCCGCCGTGATCATCCCTACGCCGCTTACGACCGCGTCAATTTCCAGGTTATCACAGAGCGGGACGGCGATGTGTGGTCGCGGGTCGTGGTGCGGACGGAGGAGGTTTTTGAGTCGATCAAGATAATTCGCCAGTGCCTGGAAAGAATGCAGAGCGGCCCGATCCACCTGTCGCTCCAGGATGAATTGCCGACCGGCCGCATGGGGCTGTCCTCCGTCGAAGCTCCGCGCGGCGAGAGCCATCACTTCGTCATCACCGGCGAGAACAACCGGCCGCGCCGCTGGCGGGTGCGCGCGCCGACCTACCAAAACCTGCAAGGCGTGCCCATGATGATCAAAGATCAGCAATTGGCCGACATGACCATCTCACTGGGCAGCATCGACCCCTGTTTCTCCTGCACCGACCGGTTGGAGACAATCGATCTAAAGTCGGGCGCCCTCAAAGTATGGCCGCAGGAGGAATTGCTTCGGCTGGCGCGGGCCGGGAAAGGACGAACGTGATGGGCGGCATGTTTTGCATGATTTTTGGCGGGTTGGCCAACGTCGTTCTGGTGCTCTTGGTGGCGCCGCTCTGCGAGGGCGTCCTGCGCAAAGTGACCGCCCGCCTCCAATCCCGCCAGGGACCGCCTCTGTGCCAGCCCTACTTCGATCTGCTCAAATTGCTGGGCAAGGAGGACATCGAATCGGGCGGGTCACCGGTCATGCAGCGGTTGGTTGCCTGCCTGTCGCTGGCGGTGGTGCTGACGATGGCGTGCCTGGTGCCGATGGGTTTTTCCGCTCCGATGAACGGAGCGGGGGACGTGATCCTGCTTATTTATCTGCTGACACTTTGCGGCGTATCGACGTTGCTGGCGGGGTTGGCCGCCGGTTCCACCTATTCCCTGCTGGGCGTGAGCCGCGAAATGATGACCATGATCACTCTGGAGCCGCTGTTTGCCATCGCCATCATCGTCGGCGCGGTCCACAAGCAGTCTTTTCGGCTGGACACGGTGTTGAACGGCTCGGTCTATGCCACCGACGGTTTTCCGTGGTCGGGGCTGATGATGCTGGCCGTGATGCTGCTGTGCTTTCAGGGCTTTGTGCAACGCCTGCCCTTCGATGTTGCGGCGGCGGAAACCGAACTGATGGAAGGGCCGCTGGTCGAGTATTCTGGCGCAAAGCTGGCGCTGTTCAAATACGCCCAGATGGCGCGGCTGGTGATTTTCTGCGGCCTTTTCGTGGCGCTGTTTGTTCCGTGGGGCTCATCGCTGGCCTGGCCGCTGGCGTGGGTGTTGTTCTGGGCCAAGGTGTTCCTGCTGGTGCTGTTGGTCACCGCGGTGGCGGCGACCCACGCCCGATACCGGGTTGATCAAGCCATTCGCTACTTCGCCGGGATGCTGGCGGTGGCGGCGGTGGCGCTGGCGCTGGCCGGCTACGGCCACTAAATGGGAGAATCCAATGTCGTTGCTCAGCAAATTCAAAGAAGCGATGATCGGCCTCAAGGCCGGGCGCGTCACCCTTCCTTATCCGGCGCAGTCCCGGCCCGTCGCCCCGAGTTTCCGCGGCCGTCCGATTTTCGACGCCAACAAGTGCATTGGCTGCGCCGGCTGCGCCAACAATTGTCCCGCCCGCGAAATCCTGGTCTTCGATGTCTGCCAGGAAATCCGCATTCTGAAGTATCTTGGCCGGCGCTGCACTTACTGCGGCCGATGCGCCGAGGTTTGCCCGGAAAAGGCCATCACGATGAGCCGCGAGTTTGAGACCGCCACCGACCAAATTAGCGACCTTAGCCAGCGGCTGGAACTTTTCATGAGCACCTGCCAGCGCTGCGGGCGGTGTTTCAAGGAACCGACGCCCCTGGAGGTCCTGAAACTCAAGGGATATCGCTTCGACGATTTGCGGCACGACCGCTGGGTTTTGCGCTCGCGCGCGTATCTGGAAAGCGAGCCGGTCGTCGATGACATCAAAATTGAACTGGATTAAGGCGCCATGCTCGAAAATCTTTGCCGCAAAATGTTCGGTCGCTCCCTGTGGGTTTACCACGCCAACAGCGGCGGCTGCAATGGATGCGACATCGAGGTCCTCAACGTGCTGACTCCTTATTACGATGTCGAGCGGTTCGGCATCAAGCTGGTCGGCTCGCCGCGCCACGCCGATGTCATGCTGTGCCAGGGCCCGGCGATGCGCTCGACCGCCCGGGCATTGCGCCGGGCTTACGAAGCCATGCCGGCCCCCAAGCTGGTTTTCGCCATCGGCGGCTGCGCGTGTGGCGGCGGCATTTGGCATGACAGTTACGCCGTCCTCGGTCCGGTGGAAAAGGTCGTTCCCGTCAACTTCTATATCCCCGGCTGCCCTCCGCGGCCCGAAGCCATCATTTACGGCGTGGCGGTGGCGGTTGGACTTGTTAACAAGAAGACGGCGCCGGTTCAGTTCAAACAACTGGAGCTGCCCATCCCTTGCTACCACCCGGCGGACCTTCGCGGCCAGGGCGAAATGGTCGTGTATGAAAAATGCGAAAAACCGTGGGAGTAACGATGCATGAATTATCCATCATGCAGGGGGCGTTGAATCAGGCCCTGTGCGAGGCCCGCCAGTCCGGCGCCCGGCGCATCCACGAAATCCACCTGCGCATTGGGGTTCTCAGCGGCGTGGTGCCTGACGCCCTGCAATTCGCTTTCGAGGCCATTGCCGCCGGCACGCCCGCCGAAGGCGCGGCGCTGACCATCGAAAACGTCCCGGCCCGCTTCTGGTGCGCCGCCTGCGAGCGGGAATTTGAGGCCGCCAACTTTTTTGCCGAATGCCCCGGCTGCCACGCCTGCGGCGGCGAGCTCCGGGCCGGGCGCGAATTGGAATTAACCTCGGTGGTGATTGACTAAAGCCCCACCACGAGGGAGATTGAGGCATGTGCGAGCATTGCGGATGCGGACTTCCCGGCGCTGAGCCGGTGACCATTTCAGATCACCACCATGAGCATGAGCATGAGCATGAGCACGCTCACAGCCATGACCATGACCATCCGCACGAACACTCCCACGGCCATGAGCACGACGAATCCGCGGCCGCCGGCGAGGAACGCCGGACAATCGAGGTGCGGCGCGCCATCCTGGAAAAAAACAACCTTTTGGCCGAACGCCACCGCGGCTTCTTCCGCGCCCGCGGCTTGCTGGTCCTCAACATTTTGTCCTCTCCCGGATCGGGCAAGACCACGCTCATTGAGGAAACCATTCGCCGGCTCGAAAGCCGTCTCAAAACGGGCGTGATTGTCGGCGACCTGGCCACCGACAACGACGCCCGCCGATTGCGCGCTTCCGGGGCGCCGGTGGTGCAAATCAACACCGGGACCGTCTGCCATTTGGATTCCCAAATGGTGGGCGGGGCTCTCAAGCAACTGGATCTTACCGGGCTCCAACTCCTCATCATCGAAAACGTGGGCAACCTGGTTTGTCCGGCCAGCTACGATTTAGGCGAAGACCTGCGCGTCGTGCTCTTGTCCGTTACTGACGGAGAAGACAAGCCGTTGAAGTACCCCCCCATTTTTCAATCCGCCAACGCCGCCGTCATCAGCAAGCTGGACCTGGCGGAGGCGTGCGACTTCAACCGCGACATGGCGCTGGCGAATCTTCGCCGTTTGGCGCCCGCCGCTGAGGTCTTCGAACTCTCGGCCAAAACCGGCCAGGGGATGGAGGCTTGGTGCGACTACGTGCTGCAACAACATCAAGCGGCCAAAACGCGCGATCCGTTAAGCGTGTGAAGTGCTCAGAGGCGGAAGACTTCCTTCAATTTGGACTTGATCGCCTGCTGGCGCTCCCATGTCACCGAACCGAGGCAGGAATGGAGAGTCGCCTTGTCCAGCGCGAAAATGAAATCACACTGGCAAACTGTTGGGCCGTCGAAACCATCCGCGCCGTTCAATCGCACATCCAGTTTCTTTGCGTCGCCCTGTAGTTTGTAACAGGCCAAGCCGTTGACCTGCAACCGCTGGAGATTGTTCAGGCGTTCCTGGCCGGACATGATGACAAACCAATGATCGCGTGAGAAGCCCGCAGGCCGGCACTTCCAAATCTCCCATTGGCGGATGATCATCGCTCTGGCTTTTGCTCGATTTTGCTCATGGCCGACTCGAGGGCGATCCGCTCGCTGTCCTGTCCGTAATCATCGCTGAAATAGCCGGCGGGGCGAGGCGACTGGAAGCGATTGGCGACTGTCGGCAGGCCCGCCCGCAACGCCTGGCGAATGACCACAGCCGGCTTTTCTTTCGTCAACGAAACCACATCCGACAATTCGGCCTCCAACTCGGAATCTAAATCGACACTTCGACGCATCTGCACCACTTTGCACCTTTTTGGTGCAATGTCAACCGCCGACCCATTGGGGCCGGCAAAGAACATAACCCGCATCGCGCCCGATTTTATCAACGGCCTGCCTGCGAAGACCCTGCACAAAACATGGCCAGAGAGCAAAAAGCGGTTAGCTTTTGCCAACGCAAGTGTGGTTGCGGTTCGCCCGCCAGCCAAAATGCCTAATAATAGCTTTGAGATTGCGTTTGGCGTTTGTTGTGTCGTGAAAATAAGTTATGCTGATGAAACTGAAACACGCGAGGAAGGATGCTAATATGATTCCAATGAGGCCGCCACTGTCACACCGTCTCGCCGAACGTGTGGACGGCACGGAATCGCGGAGCGCTTTATGATGCAGATCAAACGCACGATTAAATACGAGGCCGACCGCGTTCGAGGGTTCTCCAAAGAAATCATGAACGTGTCGGGCTGTGAGCAGCTTCAAAGTTGCATCCAGTGCGGCACCTGTTCGGGCACCTGCCCGTTAAGCATTTACATGGATTTTTCGCCCAGGCAGGTCATGGCGCTGGTGCGGGCGGATTTCAAAAACGAGGTGCTTACCAGCAAAACGGTCTGGCTTTGCGCCTCCTGTTACGCCTGCACGGTCGAATGCCCGCGCAAGATTCGCATCACCGATATCATGTATGCCCTCAAACAGCGGGCCATCAAGGAAGGCATCTACCCGAGGCGATTTGCCATCCCGATTCTCGCCAAAGAGTTCTCGGAGATGGTGCGTCGCGAAGGCCGCATCACAGAGACACTGCTGGTGATGCGGTTGTTCCTCAAGGCCAACTGGCGCGCCGCCCTCGGTTCCTGGCGCTTGGGCCTGGGGCTGATACGAACCGGACGTTTCGTCCTCTGGCAGGAACGCATTGAGCGCCGGGCTGAACTGACCGCCATGCTCGACGCCGCCAACCGCGGCAATGTCCAACCGAAGGAGGCCCCTTGAAATACTCCTATTTTCCCGGTTGTTCTCTCAAGGGTTTGGGCCGCGCCTACGAGGAATCGCTCCTGCCCGTTATGAAGCACCTCGGGGTCGAACTCGTCGAACTGGAGGATTGGAACTGCTGCGGCGCCACGGCCTACATGTCCGTGGACGAAGCCAAGGCCGGCGTGCTCGCGGCGCGCAACCTGGCGATCGCCGAGAAAACCGGGCCGCAGGATTTGCTGACCCCGTGCAGCGCCTGTTACCTGGTGCTCAACAAAACCAAGCACAACATCGCCGATTTTCCGGAGATCAAAGACACCGTCCATCACGCCCTCGGCGTCGCCAATCTCACTTACACCGGCGCCACCAACGTCCGGCATCCGCTCGACGTCCTCGTCCACGACGTGGGTCTGGATGTCATCAAGGAGAAAGTCGTGCGTCCGCTCAAGGGGTTGAAGGTCGCTCCTTACTACGGCTGCCAACTGGTGCGACCCTACGCGACGTTCGATGACGCCTGGAATCCGACGACGATGGACCGACTGCTCGCCACACTGGGCGCCGAGGTCGTCCACTACCCCCTGAAGACCAAGTGCTGCGGGGGCAGCCTCACGGGCACAGTGCCCGAAGCCGGGCTTCGATTGACCTACATCCTGCTCAAAGAAGCCGTTCGCCGCGGCGCGGACGTGATTGCAACGATCTGTCCACTCTGCCAGTTCAACCTGGATGCGTATCACGACCAGATTGACCGCCATTGGGGGCCGACGCGCATCGCAACGGTTTATTTCACGCAGTTGATGGGCCTGGCCTTCGGCCTGTCGCCCAAGCAACTGGGGTTGAAACGAAACTTCGTTCCCATGAAAGAGCTGCCAGCCCAAAGCGCAACGGTATGAACACCAACGGCACCAACGGCAACAACGGCAACAACGGCGACATTCGCATCGGCTTCTACATTTGCCACTGTGGCCACAACATCGCCGCGCTGGTCGATTGCCCGGCCGTCGCCCAATACGCCGCCAAGCTCCCCGGTGTGGTCGTCTCGCGCGACTACAAGTACATGTGCTCGGACCCGGGGCAGGAATTGATTCAGCAAGACATTCGCGAGCACAAGCTCAACCGGGTCGTTGTGGCTTCCTGCTCGCCCCTGTTGCACGAGCACACCTTCCGCGACGCTGTCGCCGCGGGCGGTCTCAACCCGTTCTTCTTCCAGATGGTCAATATCCGCGAGCACGATTCCTGGGTCCACACCGACCCCGCGGAGGCCACGGCCAAAGCCAAGTCCCTCGCCCACGCGGCGATTCGACGCGTCCGGTTTCACAAGGCGCTGGAGATGACCCGTGTGCCGATACATCCAGACGTGCTGGTGGTGGGCGGCGGCATCACCGGCATTCATGCGGCCATCACCCTGGCCAACGCCGGCAAGAAGGTCTTCCTCGTCGAACGGGAGCCGAGCATCGGCGGCCACATGGCGAAGTTCGACAAAACGTTTCCGACGCTCGATTGCGCCGCCTGCATTCTCACCCCCAAGATGTCCGCCGTGCGCTCGCACCCCAACATCACGCTGTGGACGTACTCGGAGGTGGTGAAGGTCGAGGGCTACGTCGGCAATTACGTCGTGACCGTCAAGCGCAAGCCGCGATACGTCAATGAGGAGTTATGCGTGGGCTGCCAGGAATGCATCAAGGCCTGCATCTTCAAGGAACCGAAGTTTCCAGATGAATTCAACGTCGGCCTGAGCAAACGCAAACCGGTCTATATCCCCTTCCCGCAAGCGGTGCCGCAGGTGGTGGTCATAGACCCGGAGCGCTGCATCCAGGTCAAAACCGGCAAGTGCAAGAAAACCTGCCTGGAGGCGTGCGCCGACCGCCAGGCAATTGATTTCACCCAAAAAGAGCAACGGGTCGAGATTAAGGTCGGCAACATTATCATGGCCACCGGTTTCAAGCTTTTCGACGCCAAACGCATTCCCCAATACGGCTACGGCCTTTACCCCAACGTGGTCACTTCCCTTGAACTGGAGCGCCTGGTCACCAGTTCCGGCCCGACGGGGGGCGAAATCATTTTGCGCGACGGGCGGCACCCGAAATCGGTGGGGTTCATTCTGTGCGTCGGCTCGCGCGACATGAAAACCAACCGGTGGTGTTCGCGCACCTGTTGCATGCATTCGATGAAACTGGCCCAACTGGTCCGCGAACACACCCATGCCGACGTGACGGTGTTTTATCTCGACATCCGCGCGCCGGGCAAAGGCTGCGAGGAGTTTTATGACAAGTCCCTGAAGGAAGGCATTCAGTTCGTCCGCGGCCGCGTCGCCGAGGTAACCGATTGGGCGCTGGCTCGGGAAGAGGAAGGCAAACTGGTGATCCGCGTCGAAGATACGCTGGCGGGCTTCGTGCGGCGCATTCCTGTCGATATGATTGTGCTGGCCGTTGGCATGGAACCGCAGGCCGACGCCCAGGAGGTGCGCCGAATGTTCAACATGAGCTGCGGCACCGAAGGCTGGTTCCTGGAGAAGCATCCCAAGCTGGCCCCGGTCAGCACCTTTACCGATGGCGTATTCATCGCCGGTTGTTGCCAGGGGCCTAAAGACATTCCCGACAGCATCGCTCAAGCCGGCGCGGCGGCCGCCGAGGCGCTGGCGCTCATTGACAAGGGGTACATCGAGCAAGAGCCGAACACCGCCTTCATCGTGGAGGAAGATTGTTCGGGCTGCAAATCGTGCGTCCCGCTTTGTCCCTTCACGGCGATTACGTTCGATGCGACCAAACAAAAGGCGCAGATCAATGCCGCGCTGTGCAAAGGCTGCGGCACGTGCGTTGCCGCCTGTCCCAGCGGTTCGATCAAACAGAATTTGTTCGATGACGAGGAGATTTTCAGCGAAATCGAAGGAGTGCTGGCTCATGCGTGACACCCATTGGCAACCCCGCATCGTGGCGTTCTTTTGCAACTGGTGTACCTACACCGCCGCGGACCTCGCGGGGGTCTCGCGTCTCAAATACGCGCCCAACGTCCGCGTCATTCGCCTCATGTGCTCGGGCCGCGTGGACCCGCAGTTCGTGCTCGACGCCCTGGCGCGCGGGGCCGACGGCGTGCTCATCGGCGGCTGCCATCCCGGCGATTGCCATTACGTTGACGGCAATTACAAGACGCTGCGCCGATTTCAATTGCTCAAGCGGCTGCTCGCGGACATGGGCGTTGAACAAGTGCGGCTGCGTCTGGAATGGATTTCGGCCTCGGAAGGGGAACGGGTCAAATCCGTCATCAACGAAATGGTGGAACAGGTCCGCGCCCTTGGGCCCCTGAATTTGCCGGGCCGCTTTGCCGATTGGGATCGCGAGATGACAGAGTTGGAAGCTAACATTCGGACCGGCGAAGAGCAAAGCGCCCGCAAAGAACCGGAGGCCGCTCATGCCTAAGCCTAAAATCGCCTTTTACTGGTGCGCCTCCTGCGGCGGATGCGAGGAAGCCGTCGTGGACCTGGCTGAAGACATTCTGGGCGTGGTCGAGGCCGTGGATATCGTTCTTTGGCCGGTGGCGATGGATTTCAAGAAGAAGGATGTCGAGGCAATGCCGGACAAATCGATCGTCGCCACGCTCTTCAACGGCGCCATCCGCACAAGCGAGCAAGAGGAGATGGCGCATCTGCTTCGGCGCAAGAGCCAGGTCCTCATTGCCTATGGGGCCTGCGCCCAGATGGGCGGCATTCCCAGCCTGGCAAATCAGTTTTCCCGCGACCAACTCCTGCGCTTCGTCTATGAGCAGGCTCCGACGATGGCGGACGAGCCCAAGTCGCGCCCGCAAACTTCGTTTCAGAACAACGGGCACGCCCTGACGCTGCCGCAATTCCGCAACGTCGTCCGCTCCCTGGATCAGGTCGTCGAGGTGGACTACTGCATCCCGGGCTGTCCGCCGACACCCAAAATCACCAAAGCGGCGGTGGGCGCCGTGCTGGAAGGCAAGCTCCCGCCCAAAGGCTCGGTGCTGGCGCCGGACATCGCCTTGTGTGACCAATGCCCCCGCAAAGGCAGCAAGCCCGCGGACCTCAGCTTCACCCAATTCAAGCGTCCTCACATGGTCAAACTGGATCCCGAACTCTGTTTCCTGGCCCAGGACGTCGTCTGCATGGGCCCGGCGACGCGCGGCGGCTGTGAATCCGTTTGCACCCGCGGCAATATGCCCTGCAGCGGTTGCTTCGGCCCGACCTCGCGGGTGCGCGATCAAGGCGCCAAGATGCTTTCCTCACTCTGCGCCAACGTTGCGGCCAAGGAGGAAAAAGACATCACCCAAACGCTTTCGGGCATTCCTGATCCGGTCGGCACATTTTATCGCTACAGTCTTGCCAGCAGTCTGCTCCGGCGCAAAGTGGACTTGCCCATCGACGCAAAGAAGAGCTCATGAACTCCGCCACCCAACAAGCCTGGAACCAAGGCAATCTCAACGCCAACGCCGCCGCCCAGGCTCAACGCCGCCGGGTGACCATCGACCCCATCACCCGCCTCGAAGGCCACGGCAAGATTGACATTTTCCTGGACGCCCAGGGCGACGTTGAGCGCGCCTACCTGCAAGTGCCCGAACTGCGCGGCTTCGAAGTCTTCAGCATCGGCCGGCCCGCCGAGGAAATGCCACAAATCACCAGCCGCATCTGCGGCGTCTGTCCCACCGCCCATCACATGGCCGCCACCAAGGCGCTCGACGATTTGTATCAGGTCGAGCCGCCCCCGGCGGCGCGCAAGATTCGGGAGTTGGTTTATAATGCCTTCGTATTGGAGGACCATGCGCTGCACGTTTACATACTGGGCGGACCTGATTTCATTGTTGGTCCCCAAGCGCCCCCGGAAAAACGAAATGTCGTCGGCGTCATCGAAAAGGTCGGAGTGGAAGTGGGCAAAAAAGTCATCACAATGAGGCGCCGTTTGCGTGAGCTTATTGCCTACTTCGGAGGCAAGGTCATTCATCCGGTGCTCGGTTTACCGGGAGGGGTCTCCAAGGGTCTTAAGCCGGAAGACCTGCCTCCGTTCAAAGCGCTTGCCGATGATGCCCTGGATTTCGCCTTGTTCACACTCCAGGTGTTCAAAGACCTCGTGCTCAAAAACCCGGATTACGTCAAGCTCATCACCGGGGATACCTACACCCATCGCACTTACTACATGGGCATGGTGGACGCGAACAATAAAGTCAATTTTTACGACGGCCTCATCCGGGTGGTCGATGCCACCGGCAAGGAGTACGCGAAATTCCCCGCCCGGCAGTATCGTGACTTTGTCGCCGAACACGTCGAGCCGTGGAGTTACGTCAAGTTCTGCTTTCTTAAACCCCTCGGCTGGCATGGCTTCGAAGAAGGTCCCCAGAGCGGCATTTACGCCGTCGCCCCGCTGGCCCGCCTCAATGTCGCTGACGGAATGGCGAGCCCGAAGGCGCAGCAGGCCTACGAGGAATTTTTCAACACGCTGGGCGGCAAGCCGGTGCATCACACCCTCGCCAACCACTGGGCGCGGGTGGTCGAAATGATCTTCGCCGCCGAACGCCTGGTTGAATTGATCAACGACCCGGAGATCACAAGCTCGGACCTCCGCGTCATCCCTACCGCAAAACCGGTCGTCGGCGTGGGTGTGGTCGAAGCCCCCCGCGGCACGCTCTTTCACCATTACGAAACCGACGCTAACGGGATCATTACCAAGGCAAACCTGATCGTCGCGACGCAGAACAACGCCGCCCGCATTGCCATGAGCGTGGACAAAGCGGCCAAAGGACTCATTAAGAAAGGCCATGTGAGCGAGGGGTTGTTAAACATGGTCGAAATGGCCTTCCGCGCTTACGATCCCTGCTTCGGCTGTGCCACCCACTCGCTGCCGGGCCACTTGCCACTGTGCGTCAGCATCTACGATCCCCAGCGCAACCTTGTCCGTCAACTGACGCAGTCGTGAACGCGCCCGCCCTGGCATCGCCGCCGGCTGCCGTCGCGCCCCCCGCTAAAATTCTATTGCTCGGTTTGGGCAATGACATTTTGAGCGACGATGCCGTGGGATTGAGCATCGCGCGGGAAATCCGCCGCCGCCTCTCTGACTCCGAGGGCATTGAGGTGCGCGAATCTTCTGAAATGGGCTTGTCACTCCTGGATGAGATTGCCGGCTTCGACGACTTGGTTTTGGTGGACGCCATCCAAACAGGGCAGGCTCCGCCCGGTTTTGTCCACCAACTGGACGGCGATGACCTCCGAGTACTGCCGGGCGGCTCACCCCATTTTGTCGGGGTGGGCGAGATGCTCGCGTTGGGGAGGCGATTGGGTTTGCCAGTCCCGCGCCGGGTGCAAGTATTCGCCGTCGAAGTTAAAGACCCATTTACGGTTGGGGAAAGCATGACATCTCCACTGCTGCGGGCCTTTCCGGCCGTTGTCGAACTTGTATTGGGCGCCACGCGCCGGTTGCGCGATGAGACCGCCGCCTCCTGAATCGCCGTAACCCTTCGCTGGTTTAGATTCCTTGTTGTCCTTCGAGCGGCGGCATGGGCCAGACGGGCGGGCGGCATTCCTAAAACTTTGCCTGCGACCGCTCCTTTGTCACAACTTCCGCCTTTTTTGGCACTTACACGGTGATATGATGACATCCAGAACAATGCCTGATTTGGAAAATAGCGATACGGAGCTTGTGACGCAGAGTTTGGCCGGCAACCGGAGCGCCTTCGGCCAGATTGTCGTGCGATATCAGACCCTGATTTGTTCCCTGGCTTACAGCGCCACCGGCAGTTTGACTCAAAGCGAAGATTTATCGCAAGAAACCTTTGTCACCGCGTGGAAGCAGCTTTCGGAATTGCGCGAACCGGGAAAACTGCGCTCCTGGCTTTGCGGAATCGTTAGAAATCTCAGCCACCGAACTCTGCGTAGGCAGGAACACGAACCGGTTCATGCCGCGGACCAATTGGAGACCGTGCAAGATACGCCTGCGCTCGAAGCGCATCCGCTGGCGCAGGCCATCAGCCGGGAGGAGGAAGCCATTCTCTGGCGCTCGCTGGAACGCCTACCGGAAACCTATCGTGAACCACTCATGAGACACCACGAGCCGCTGCGGCGCCGATGAATTCGGGCCTACTGGCAGTCGTGGTGGCTGGCGTCCACTTGGCGCTCTTTTCCCCGCTGATTCGGGTGGCGTGGAATGCGCATGACCTGATGGTGGCCTGGACAATTGCCGGAATGGCAGTGATGTTGTGCGTCTCGGCGTTCCTCCGTATTCGAGGCAAGACCGGAGCAGACATCGCGCGGGCGTGCAGCGTGCATCTGGGTATCTGCTGCGCGGTGATGTTGATGGCACTTAACCTGCGAATTGACGTGTGGGTGGCATCCGCTTATGGCGTCACTGCTTCCGAGGCGAATCACTTACAGCCTACGTGGATTGTTCCGGTGCTTTCATTAGCTTTTATGCTCTGGGCTGGAGTGATGCCAACGCTGACAAAACCAAAACCCCACCTTCAGTAAATACATCCATTACCACGCGCACGCGCAAAGCCCGAAGAAAGGGTCCTCGGAACCACGTAAAGCACCTGCATCGTGGCTGTCGTTGGGCGAAATACGTGATTCCGAGGACTGACCCGGACGCCCCGATGGTAAAAAATCCTCGTGAAAATGAGCGATTCTGACGGAGTGTAGCACACAACCACAAGAACTTCTGCAATCCTATCCCGAAAAGTCGTGCAATTAAAACAAAATCTTTGCCACAAAGGAACGCAAAGAGCACAAGGACAGGAGTTTATATTCTTCAATTTTTGTGATCTTTGCGATCTTTCGTGGCAATTCATCATTGGTTGCGGCTTGCTGCGCTGGGCTCCTTGTGCCTTTTTGCGGCTATTTAATTTGTGTTCAATCCTACGGCCTCCTCTGTAAATACAACAGAATGTCAGCACGCCAAAGCTGGCGCTCACCGGGCTGGAGGCTTCGCTGTCGCGCCCGACGTCAGCGCCCCCACCATTTCCAGCCTCAAACAGGGCCATAGACTCAAGGGAAGGGCCATAGAACGCTGCCAAGGCTGCGGCATATCTGCCACCTGTGAAACTGATGCAACGCTCGCTTGAAGATGAACTCTGCCCTGATTAAATTGGAGGATGGACGGTCCAAGACGCCTGCCCTCCGGACTTTGGCCTACTTTGAGTGTAATGGGGTTAAGGGCTTGACGTTGGCTGCTGTGGGTGACATTCTCGACACCAAATGAAACGGAAACCTTTTGAGGTTGTCGCAATTTGGTGGTGAGCAGCCGGCGGCTCTTACGCCAGCACAGATTTCAGGGATCGCTTGGTTCACAAACGATTGGAGTTTCATATGACATTGCAGGAGTTTGTTTCAGATACGTTGTTTCAGATTGTTGAGGGCGTTGAGTCCGCGAGAGGCAGCAACCAGAAGATTGCGCCCACAGTTGTAGATAAAAACGACAATCTCAAAGTTCAGCCCGTTTCCAACGGGAGAGCTTTCATTGTTGATTTTGATGTTGCCGTTACGGTTTCCCGGAAGACCGAGGGTTCGGCAAAGGGAGGGGTTCAGGTTTTTGTTTTCGAGGCAGGAGTTGACGGGGCTGCGTCCACGGAACATACAACCGTAAGCCGCATCAAGTTTCAGGTTCCTGTAACTTTCGACGATTATGCCGACGTGTCCTAACAAGTCGCAGGAGCCTAATGGCATTGGCGCGGTCAGTTCGGGTATCGCGGTTCATGGCACGTATCGGCGGTCGTTCGCCTTTGCACATTATGAAAACAACATGGTCCATCCTTTTGGTTTTGCTGGTCTTGGTCGCAGCGGCAGCGGTGCAAGGCCAATACTTTTAGAGCGTAAATGCCGACAATACAAACACAGTCACTATCACCGGCTACTATGGGCCGGGCGGGGCTGTGAGCGTTCCAACCAACATCGACGGCCTGACTATCAGCGGCGTCGGTGCGAATGCTTTCTATGAGTGCATAGGCTTGGCCGACGTCACGATTCCAGCCAGCGTCACGAGTATTGGGGCGTATGCGTTCTATGGATGCACCGGCCTAACCAACATCGCCATCCCCAGCAGCGTCAGCAGCATCGGCGAGGGTGGCTTCGACGGCTGCGTCGGGCTGGCCAGCGTCACGATTCCTGGCAGCGTTACCAATATCGGCCTGCTTGCGTTTGAAGACTGCTCCAGCCTGACAAACGCTACCGTCGGTAACGGTGTTACGAGCATCGGAGCGAGCGCGTTCGAGGGCTGCTCCGTCTTGGCCAACGTGGCGATTCCAGGTAGCGTTATCAGCATCGGGCCGTATTCGTTCTATCAATGCATCAGCCTTACCAACGCCACCATTGCTACCGGCGTCATCAACATCGGAGATGCCGCGTTCGCTGATTGCTTCGGCCTTGCGAGCGTCGCTATTCCTGGCAGCGTCACGGCCATCGGAGAGGATACGTTCGAGGGGTGCAACGGCTTGACAAACGTCGCGATTCCTGCCAGCGTCACCAGCATCGGAGAGGCTGCGTTTGGACAGTGCTACAGCCTGGAAGCAATAACAGTGGATGCGCAAAATTCGTTTTACAGCAGCACGAATGGCGTCTTGTTCGACAAGAGTAAAACCACGCTCATTCAATATCCGGGCGGTCTCGGCGGAATGTTCACGGGTTACACGATTCCCTCCGGCGTTACGAACATTGGGGCCTATGCGTTCTGGAATTGCGCTAGCATGACCGACGTCACCATTCCCGCCAGCGTTAGCATCATCGGAGAGGACGCGTTCGTGAGCTGCAATAGCCTTAGCAACGTGGCGATTCCCGGCGTGCTGGCCAGCATCGGCGATTATGCGTTCCAATCTTGCCAAAACCTGACCAGCGTCACAATCGGAAACGGCGTCACCGGCATCGGAGCGGGTGCCTTCGACAGTTGCGGCAGCCTGACCAGTGTCATGGGTCCCGGCAGCGCCACCAGCGTTGGGGCGTATGCGTTTAATCAATGCGGCAGCCTGACCAACGTGACGATTCTGGGCAGCGTCACCGGCATCGGAGCATATACGTTCTATGAATGCAACAGGCTGACCTTCACGATTCCCAGCAGCGTGACCACGATCGGAGAGGACGCGTTTGATGGGTGCTGGAGTCTGCGTGGCGTCGCGATTCCGAGCGGCGTCACGTTCATCGGACAGAATGCGTTCAATTACTGCACCGGGCTGACAAACGTAACAATTCCTGGGAGCGTTACCAAAATCGGAGATGGTGCGTTCGCGGACTGCCACGGCCTGACAAACGTGACAATTGGTTACGGCGTCACGACCATCGGAGGGGGTGCTTTCTCTCAAACCGGCCTCCTCGACGTCACGATTCCTGGCAGCGTCACAAGCATCGGGGATTATGCTTTCGATGGCATCGCCGAGCTGACCAATGTCTTTTTCACTGGTAACGCTCCCACCGCTGATTCGACTGTGTTCGCTTACGACAACAACGCAACGATCTATTATTTGTCTGGCACTACTGGCTGGAGTTCTCCTTTTGCCGGTCGCCCAGCGGTGCTGTGGAATCCGTTAATTCAAACCGGCGGTACGAACTTTGGAGTGTCGGGCAATTTCTTTCGGTTCAATATTACGGGGAGTTCCAATGTCCCCGTCGTGGTGGAAGCCTGCACCGATCTGAGCAGCCCCGTTTGGACTTCGCTGGATACAATCACGCTTAGTAACGGTTCATTCTGTTTCAGCGAAGCCTTGCAGACGAATATATCTAGCAGGTACTACCGCCTTGGCCCGCGTTGAGGCGGCAGGAGGCGGGCAGCGCTTCGCTCGGTAGAAAAGGTGACGGTGCGCTCCTCCCCGTTTGTGGCCAAGTTCTCAAGGCGATATTTTGAGCACATTTTGTCCAGTCGAAAAAGGTTGCGTGACGGTTGTGATTGTGTTTGTCCAATCAAGTAATTCGTCTGGAGCTTGTGCCCCACGCTTCACAATGTCATCTCTGAGCCGTGGAAACTTGTGTGAATTGATGGGACTCGCAGAAAATGCCACGAAGCATTCCACTGTGAAGAGGATGACATAATCAAACGGGTTAATATCCTGACAGATCAAGTGAACACTGTATGCCGCTTTAGCGACATAATCAGCATCCTGCTTCTCCCTCCCCAGCTTGATATTCCGGGTCGCTCCGGTTACGTCAGCAAAGGGACTACCACTGGCAATGCGCATCAAAAGCCAACGTTCTGGAAAGGCCGTTGCCCCAATGATTTGCCTTCTGGCGCTTGCAATCTAATTGCGCTTTAAAAGCAGCTAGCGAATCGCGCAAGGAATACTTGCCCCAATTGAACTCATGACGGTTTGCATGTGGTTCGGATTTTGCCCTGTAGTCCTTGAATTTACCTCTTTGAACATAGCCTCGTGTGTGAAAAACTTTGGGATTGAGTACGGTCAATTCTGCCCCAATGTTTTTGTGCCGATAGTCGAAAACAAAATCAGGTTCATGAGGTGGTTGCCCGAACCGCACGTTGTCGAATTTCATGAATTGATGCACGTGCCGCAAAAAAACATATAAGTCCTGCGCTTCCTTACGACGTTTTTCATCGTTGGGCGGTTGGCGAAAAACCGTAAAGTGAGAGACTTCTGGTTCCATATTGGTTTCAGATAATAACGTCTGTTTGATAAAGACCAAGCAGAAATGTCCTGGTGGTGACGACGTTGGCCACAATGTTGCGAGGGGAGTGGGGGTGCAATGCTGGGGATACTCCTTCGCTCCGAAGACGGAGCTACGGCGGGACAAGCATCGACGACACGGCCTGACACTTGTGGGGGTGGAAGCGTTCGCGTGTTGGCGTTCCGCCTTCGTCATCCTCCGTCGCTTCCACCTGCGCTAAAGCTATGGTGGACGGGCCAGCTTTGGAGGACAGGAGACTATGGCGGGACAGGCAAGATGGGGACGGCATCGGCCTTCGTCAAAACTACGGCGGACAAGGCGGGGAAAGCCTCGAGAAAATCTCAAAGCCTGCTAAAGTCGAAGTATGAAACTTTCAGTGACGATTGACAGGGACGAGGATGGGGTTTGGGTGGTGGAGTGTCCGGCGATTCCGGGTTGCGTCAGCCAAGGCAAGACAAAGGCGCAAGCAATCAAGAACATTGAAGAGGCCATCGCGCTTTGTTTGGAATGCAGGGCGGAGAGTGGTCTGCAATTGGCACACAAAGTGTATGAGGCCAGGAATGTGGCTGGCGAGACGCCATCCACGGCGATCGGGACGATCGCGCTACCCAAACCGAGAAACCGCCTCCGTAATCGAATGGTGGCAGTGGGTTTATTGGGGATCGTCATTTGAATGATCCGAGGCGCCAAAGGGCGCTGACAGGCATGGCGACAAGGTTGCCGCCAAAGGGCAGCAATTGGGAGCCGGAGTAGAGAACGATGCCGCGAACCCATCGCCGCCCGGCGTCGTCAGCCAGCGCTCTCAGGCCTTTAAAGTCATCCGTCGTGACGGTTGTCCCTGCCTTGACTTCGATTCCCACCAAACGTCCACCGGCTTCAAGGACCAAATCGACTTCCTGCTGGCCGTGTGTCCGCCAATGAAAAAGCTGGGGATGTTCCTTGCTCCAGGCAGCCTGCTTGCGCAATTCCATACCGACGAAATTCTCAAGAAGAGCCCCCCACAGAGCCGGTTCCTGAACGAGTCGTTCATCGGTCAGGTGCAACAAATGCGCCGCCAGTCCGGTGTCGGACAGAAATGCCTTGGGCATTTTGACGTAACGCTTTCCGACATTGATTGACCATGCGGGAAGCTCCTGGAAGAGAAACAGCGTCCGCAAAAGGCTCAGGTAACGCTTCAAGGTCGTTTGGACAATGCCGGAGGCGCGCGAAATATCCGCCGCGTTCAAGAGGCAGGCGGTTCGCGCGGCCAAAACTGAAAGCAATCGGGGCATGACCGTCAGGTCTTCAATGCGGGAGAGGTCGCGGACATCGCGCTGCAAAATGGTGGTCAGGTAGGAGCCGTACCAGGCGTTTTTCCGCTCGGCGCCGGAGCGGGAAAGGACTTCCGGGAAACCGCCACTGATGGTTCGGCGGCGGAGTTCTATTCGCTCATCCCATTTTTCAAGCGGCTTCAGGGCGGGCAGTTTCGGGCTGAAGACAGCATCGATGAAACCCTCGCGCAGGCCTTCGATTTCGCCTTGGGAGAACGGCCAAAGGGTGATGATTTCCATCCGACCGGCGAGAGAATCGGCGACCCGCGGCAGGAAAAGGACGTTGGCTGAACCGCTGAGCAAATAGCGCCCTGGGACACGGTTGCGGTCAACCGACGCTTTAATCGCCAAAAACAGTTCAGGCACACGCTGGATTTCATCCAACGTCAGCGGTTCGGGATAGGCATTCAGGAAGCCGGCCGGGTCGGCCTTGGCTGACGCCAGATTATTGGCGTCGTCAAAGGTGATGAAACGTCGTTCAGCCTTTTGAAATGCCGGTGACTGGATGAGTGTGCTTTTCCCTGTCTGCCGGGCGCCAACGAGCAGAACGACGGGGCTGTCGGCCAGCCCCGCGAGTATCAAAGGCTCAACGTGTCTTCGGATCATGGGGGGAAGATAACACAACAAATGGTTGAAAATCAACCATCTGATGGACGAATTTCACACGGGCAAACTCACGTTAGTTCCGGCGCATTCAATGTTGCATTTGCCGGTCGATGCTGACGAGTCTGGGAGCGGATTTACGCCAGATACAAGCACGGTTTCAACGCAGTTTGACAAAGCGGCGATTGTGGTTAGGTTATGGGCACCCCCACCCGCGTGGATTCGCGCGGTCGTCCCCCGCGACAACGTAAATAGGAGTCAATGAAAAGTGAGGAAAGGAAATGAAAACGATGTTCACACGAATGGCCGTTGCTTTGATGGCTGCGCTGGGAGTGGGGCGGCGCGGTCCATTTCTGGCCGACCCGCCACCAGCCCCGCGGCGGGCGAAGACATTTACCGGAATCGTCACTGACATCAACCTGAGCGACAAAACGGTTTCGGCCAGGTCGTTTTTTGGGGCGAAGACGTTCAACCTGGAGTCCGATTGTGAAATTGTGCGTGACAGGCGGACGGACGGCAAGTTGAGCGACTTGCACCCCGGCGACGCGGTGGTCTTGAATTACGACGATTCGAGCGGCGTGCCGGCGGCCAAGCGGATCGTCCGCGAGAGCCGGGGTTCAGCGACGGAAAGCCCGGCGGCGGCGAACAGCCAGGATGAGGCGCGCCCCGCGCTGAATTCATAATAAGTTGAAACTCCGCAAGAAGGCTGTAGGCTTAACCGCAAGCCATTGGCTGAATGCGGCAAATGACGAAATGGAGAGAACAGGAAGGAGGAATGTCTTGCGGATTGCTGGCCGCCATCTGCGCGCTCGTGCTCTGCCCTTCCCCGGACGCTTTGGCGGCGCGCCAAACGTTGCGGGGCCATGTCCCCGCCGCCGTGGCCGGGTTGCATCCGGTCGGCGCGCTGGATGGAGCCAGGCGTCTGCCGATCCTCATCGGCCTGCCGTTGCGCAACGGGGCAACGCTGACCAATTTGCTGCGCGATCTCTACGATCCGGCCAGCCCGATCTACCACCAATACTTGACTGCGGCTCAATTCGCCGAACAGTTCGGTCCCACCGAGCAGGACTGCCAGGTGGTCATTGCTTTCGCGCAGTCCAACGGACTGTCCGTCACGGGGCTGAATCCCACCCGGACGCTGATCGAGGCGAGCGGGACGGTGGCGGACATCGAGAAGACCTTTCAGATTGAGTTGCGCGTTTATCAGCATCCGGTGGAGGCGCGGACGTTTTTCGCCCCCGATGCCGAGCCGTCGGTGGACCTGGCGGTCCCGTTGCTGGCGATCACCGGACTGGATAGTTATATCATTCCCCATCCTCTGTGCATCAAAGCGCCGCCGCGCCGTGACGCGACACCGCGCGCCGGGGCTGGGCCGGAGGGCACGTTTTGGGGCAATGATTTCCGCGCCGCTTACGTGCCTGGAACGCCCTTGACTGGCGCTGGCCAGGCGGTGGGCCTGTTCGAGTCGGACGGTTATTACGCGTCGGACATCGCTTCCTACGAAAGCCAGTCCAAGCTGCCCAGTGTTGTTACCCTGACCAATGTGCCGATCGACAATTTTAACGGGATTCCCGGCGCAAACAGCGCCGAAGTGGCGTTGGACATCGAGATGGTAGTATGCATGGCGCCCGGGCTCTCGCGGGTGATCGTCTATGAGGGTCCCGATCTGAACAACTACACCGCGCCCAATCTCATCCTGGATCGCATGGCGACCGATAATCTGGCCGAACAATTGAGTTGTTCCTGGGGCTTCAATATCGACGGGAGCACGGAGCAAATCTTCCTCCAGTACCAGACCCAGGGCCAATCGTTCTACCTGGCCTCCGGCGACACCGGCGCATTCATCAACCCCAACAACCCGGTGGAACCGCCCTCGGACGACCCGAATATCACCATCGTCGGCGGGACGACATTGACAACCAGCGGCGGAGCCTGGGTGTCCGAGAAGGTGTGGAATTGGTACACCACCGGCGAGGGAGAGAACGGCGGCGCCAGCAGCGGTGGCAGCAGCACCTCTAACGCCATTCCCCCTTGGCAGCTTCCCGTCAGCATGGCCTCAAACCAAGGCTCCCCTGCCTACCGCAACCTGCCGGACGTGGCGCTGACGGCGGATAACGTGTGGGTGGTTTACAGCAACAGCATGAGCGGAGAATTTGGGGGCACCAGTTGCGCCGCTCCGCTGTGGGCCGGATTTACCGCGCTGGCCAATCAACAGGCCGCGGCCAATGGGCGCAAGCCGCTCGGTTTCGTCAATCCCGCCATTTACGCGCTGGGCCTGGGGACCAACTACGGCGCCACGTTCCATGACATCACGGCGGGCAACAATACCAATATGTTCACCAAAACCAGGTATTTCGCCGTGCCGGGCTACGACCTTTGCACCGGCTGGGGCACGCCAACGGGAACCAATTTGATCAATGCGCTGGCCCCGCCAGCCACCACGCCAGTCATCACAGGTTCGGTCGCGCTGGCCTCGGAGAGTTGCCTGCCGACAAACGGGGTGATCGATCCGGGCGAAACCGTCACTGTTAATCTCACCCTGTTCAATTCGGTCCCCATTAGCACGACAAATCTGGTCGCGACACTGCAAGCCGGGGGGAACGTGCTCGCCCCCAGCGCGCCGCAGTATTACGGCGTCCTGACCGGCCCAAAAGGCGCCGCGACCCTGCCTTTCACCTTTACGTCGGCCGGGGTTTGCGGGCAATCCGCTGTTGCCGTCTGGCAACTGCAGGACGGGCCGGCCAGCCTTGGGACGGTTACATACAACTTCACGCTCGGCGCTCTGGTCACCCTCACTGATTTTGCGCAGAATTTCGATGTCGTGGCGGCGCCCACGCTGCCGGCGGGATGGGCCGGCACGGTGTCCGGCGAGCAGGTCAATTGGGTCACTTCCACCGCGTCGTATGACACGGCACCGAACTCGGCCTTTGCGACCGACGTGGCCAATCCCGGCATGGCTTATTTGGTATCGCCGCCCATTTCCATCACCAGTTCAAACGCCCAACTGACCTTTCGCCAGTATTACGGTTTGGAATCCGCCTCCACCCGCTACAGCGTCAACTACTACGATGGCGGCGTGCTGGAGATTCAAATTGGCGGGGGGGGCTTTGCCGACATATTAGCGGCGGGGGGCAGTTTTGTGACCGGCGGATATGTCGGCGCCATTTCCACCTTGTATGAAAATCCCCTCGCCGGGCGGGAGGCCTGGAGCGGCAATTCCGGCGGCTGGATCGCGACCACCGTCAATCTGCCCGCCGCCGCCGCGGGCCAGACAATTCAGTTGCGCTGGGGCTGCGGCACGGACTTGGACAACGAGTCTCCCGTCATCGGCTGGTATGTCGATACCATTTCCATCACCCAGGATTCCTACTCCTGTTGCTACGACACCGCTGACCTGACGGTCACGCAAACGAATACACCGGCACAAGTTTTTGTCGGTCAGCCGGCGACCTATACGATCACTGTCACCAACGCCGGACCCGATCTGGCGGCAGGGGTGGTGGTGACCGACGCGCTGCCGGATGATGTGACGTTTGTGTCCGCTTCCGACGGCGGCATTTTCACCAATGGCGACGTTGTGTGCGACATCGGCACACTGCTCAGCGGCGCGACCAGCAGCGTTACCGTGACCATCCTGCCCGCGGCTTCCGGCTTCATCACCAACACAGTCGGCGTTACTTCGATCACCGCCAATTCCAACCCCGCCAGCGACAATGCGGTCGCTGTCACCGCGGTCGGCGCTGTCGCGCCGCCGGTTCTGAACCCCGCCGCCGTCACGGTGACCGGCGCCGGACTTTCCATCGCCATCTCCAGCGTGGCCGGAGTGAACTACACTTTGGAGTACAAGAACGCCCTGACGGATCCG
>JBEKSF010000036.1:0-44622 GCA_049517295.1 Verrucomicrobiota bacterium | reverse complement strand
GGAATCTCGTCTTCGCGTTGCTTTAGGCCCTCGTAACCGGAAAGCAGCAACGGTTCAGCCGCTTGGTATTTCCGCTGCTCCAAGAGACTGCCGCCGAGCAAGGAACGGGCGTTGAACGTCCGCCAATCGTCGGGAATAACTATTTCGCGGACGGCCAGGCACTCACGGGCAAGCGACTCGGCCTCGGCATACTTACCCTCAACCAGCCGTGTGAGTGTCCACTTGGCCAATCGATCGTGATCCCGACAAGGATAAGACAAGTTTGATTGGTAAAGTTTCAGACAGTCGGCGAAAAGCTGCGTCTCCGAGAGCGCCATGGCCTCTTGCTCAACCCGGACCGCGTTGGTGAACTGGCCGGCGATCGAGTAAGCCGCGGCCAGTGTGTCCAGGATGCCCGGATCCTTGCGATCGGTCGCCGCGACGGCCTTTTTCCCAATCTCGACCGCCACGGCCCCATCCCAACTCGTCGGGTTGTCCATCGTGACTAGCCCCCAGGCAAGATCATTCAGCCATTGGGCATTGGTTGCCTCCGCCGATGCCTTGGACGCTATGTCCAGGGCTTCGCGATAATAGCCCCCCGCTTCGTTGGTCTGGTTCTGTGCGGTGAGAAAGTTGGCCACTTTGGCCAGAGTGAACGCGAGTAACACATTCGTCTCGCTGAGCGCCGCCCGCTCTTGCGCCAGCGTCTCTTCCGAAAACCTCCCGGCTTCCGCCGGCTTGTCCTCAATCGCCAGGATGTCCCCGATCCTCTGCATTGCATCGAAGTATTCGGATTGGCCAACCCGGTTGCAGGCGGCATAGGCTTGGATGGCCTCTCGGAAGGTCTGTTCGGCCTCCGGCAACTTGTCCTGTCCCTCGAGCGCCCGGCCCAGGTCATCGTATAAGGCCGCCACATCGGGATCATGCTCGCCCCGCACTTTCTTCGTGATCGCCAGCGCTTCGCGAAAGGGTGCTTCCGCTTCCGCGAACTTGCCTTGGTCCAAAAGTGACCAAGCCAAGCCTGCCAACTCATACCTAAGATGCGGATGGCCGGGATCCAATGCGGCTCTGGAGATCTCGAGTGACTTGCGAAAGGCCGCCTCGGCCTCGCCGGGTTTGCCTTGAGCCTTCAGGATCCACCCGAGCGTGTCCGAGATATCCACCACGGTGGGATACTCGTAAGCGTGGAGCTTGGCGTGGATGGCCAGCGCCCGGCGGAGCGCGGCCTCCGCTTCGGACAACCTTCCCTGACCCCTAAGCGAAGCCCCCAGCGCGGAGAGTGTCTGGACAAACTCGAGATCTTCTCCCCCTGGGAGTTTCTGGCGCATGGCCAGGGATAAATTGAGGTTGGTTTCGGCCTCGGCATCGCGGTTCTGCTTCATGAGCACCCAGGCGAAACCGCCCAGCGATTGGGCTACCGCCAGGTTCGTCGGGCCGAGCAGCTTTTTGCGCATGGCCAGGGCCTGGCGCTGGCAGGCCTCGGACTCGGCCACCCGGTCAAGCGACTCCAGAACCTGTCCGATGGCATAGAGCGAAGCGGCCACGTCGGGGTGCTCCTTGCCGTAGAGCGTCTGGCGCAGAGCCAGCGCCTTGCGGCTTATGTCCAGTGCGTTGGTGAAGTCGCCGCTGTCAACGTAGGCGGCGCTCAGCGTCTCCAGCAGATCCGCCGCCACCGCGGGCTGGCCTTTCAGTTCGCGGTCGAGGCGCTGCGCCGTCTGGTCCAGGATCTCCCGCAGCAACCGTGTGTCGCGTCCGCGCGCGACGCTGGGCCCCACCCCCTTCAGCATGTCCTTGAGGAACTGGGCCACCTGTTCGCTCTTGGCCGCTTCCTGCTGCGCGGCGGCGCGCAGGCGGCTTTGGTCGCGTTCCGCTCGCGTCGCTCGAATCGCCTCCGACAAGCTGGCCACCGCGCCGAGGATCAACACGGCGGCGATCATGGCGGCCGTGGCGAACGCGGTTTTATGCCGTTGCACTGTTTTCCGCAGGCGGTAGCGCATGCTCGGCGGACAGGCGACCACAAGTTCGTTGTGGAGATGCCGATGGAGATCGGCGGCCAGCCCGTTGGCCGAGTCGTAGCGCCGGGTCCGGTCCTTTTCCAACGCTTTCATCACGATCCAGTCCAGGTCGCCACGCACCTGATGGATGAGTCGGGGCGGCTCGGACGCGCGCTGTTTGGCGGTGGTGCTCAACTCGCCTTCGAGCATCGTGCTCAACCGCGTCGAAGGGCGCACGGGTTCCTTTTCGCGAATCGTGCGGCGCAGATCCTCCGCGCCCAGCGCCATCAACTCTTTGGTGTCGAAAGGCGTGTGGCCGGTCAAAAGCTCGTAGAGCAAGACGCCCAGGCTGTAAATGTCGCTGCGCGTGTCTATGTCCAGGCTCGTCATCGTCGCCTGCTCCGGACTCATGTAGGCCGGCGTCCCGATGAACTGGTGCAGATCGGTATAGACCGTCAGATCCGTCAGTCTTCCCTCGGTCGCTTTGGCGATTCCAAAGTCAATCACCTTGGGCACTCCCGGCGAGCCGGGATCGTTGACGGTGACCAGAATGTTCGAGGGCTTGAGGTCGCGGTGGATGATCCCCTTTTGGTGGGCGTGCTGGACGGCCTGGCAGACTTTAATGAACAGTTCCAGCCGCTCCGGCGTCGAGAGTCGATTCTGGTCGCAGTAATCGGTGATCTTGATGCCGCGCACCAGTTCCATGACGAAGTAGGGCCGGCCCGTCTCCGTCGCCCCCGCGTCCAGAACCTTGGCGATGTTGGGATGGTCCATCATGGCCAGCGCCTGCCGTTCGGCCTCGAAGCGCGCGATGACGTTCTTGGTGTCCATGCCCAGTTTGATGACCTTCAGTGCGACCTTCCGGCGGACCGGTTCCTCCTGCTCGGCCACATAGACGACCCCGCAACCGCCCTCGCCAATCTTCTCGCGCAGCTTGTAACGCCCAATGCGGTCGCCGGGCTTTTCGGTCACCGGAACGAGGGCCTCTTGGCCGGCGGGTTGGTCGGGCAGAAAGCCCTCCGCCTTAAAAAAACCCTCCAACAACATCTCAAGCCGCGCCCGCAACGCGGGGTTGTCACGGCACGCCACGTCCAGAAAGGCGGCGCGCTCCTCGGGAGAGGACTTTTCCAGGGCGGCCTGGAAGAGCGACTCCTCGCTGCTCTCGTTGGGATCACTCATGTCAATCGGACACGATTACAGTTCCTGCCTTTAGTGCGCCTTTTCGCGGGCAAAACGATCAGCGAGCTCAAAATCCGAAACGCAAGGGATGGTGCTTTCGGATGGGCGGCAACATCCTCCTTCATAAAGCGCCCTTGGCCTTGCCTGCTGTCTGCAATTTGAGTTCCGCGTAGAGCCAGGAACGCGCGTAGGCCCAATGGCGGCGCACCGTCGGCTCGGAAACCCCAAGGGCCTCGGCGATCTCGGCATGCTCCATGCCGGCGAAATAGCGCAGTTTGACCACCTCGGCTTTTTGCGGAGATTGGACAGCCAGCTTCTCCAAGGCCTCGTGGATGGCCAGGATCGTGTCGTCGTTGTCCTGGGCGGCCACCGTCACGTGGTCCAGGTCCACTCGCTCCAACTGTCCCCCGTGCCGCACCCGCGCCTTCTTCCTGGCCCGCTCCACCAGGATGCGCCGCATGGCCTCGGCAGCCGCGCCAAAAAAATGCCCGCGGCTGTTCCAGTGTCCCTGGCCGGAGGCGGCGAGTCGCAGCCAGGCCTCATGCACCAGCGCGGTGGGTTGCAGGGTCTGGCCGGGCGCTTCGTTGGCCATCTTCTGCCCGGCGAGTCGGCGCAACTCCTGGTAAACCAGCGGCAATAGTTCTTCACCAGGCGGCGGTTCGCCCCCCTCCATGCGCTGCTGACTTTTGGGAACATCAATGCTCATGAAAAACCAAACACACGTTCGTTCGCTTCAAAGCTTGGACTGCGGCCGGGGCGTTGGCTGCGCTACGTCAGCGTCTCATGCCCGTACTGTTGGCCGCTTCTATCATATTGTCTAATATATGTCAATACAAAAAGTAGGCGTATTTCAAGAATTCTGCGTTTTTTCCCCCAGTCGGTTTTTTCCCCTCGTGAAAATGTGATCAACTCAGGCGCGTGAGCACGAATTTGCCCATCGCTCTGGCAGATCGCCGAGCCGAAACTGCTGCTTGTCCGCCAAAGCCTTGGCGACGGCGGATGATCAACTCAGGCGCGTGAAGGCACGGATTATGTCTGTCGCGTGGGACCCTTTCCCGCGCCCTTTGGCCAAGTCGGACCCTTGCCAGCCAACGGCGGCAACCGCCCAAGCCGCCCTGCCTGCCGCGCCCGTCCGCGCACCGGAGCCGTGTCTCGTCCCAAATAAATTAGAAACCCTTATTACCAGCAAACTATTAGATGTCCTATTAAACTATTAACACTAATTTTTTTATTCCCCTAATTCTATGAATGACAGAACAACCGCGAATTGCGCTTTGCTTCCGCAAAAAACCAAGTTTAATGATCGAATGAAAAATCGCCAGGCCACCCTCCGGCGCGCCACTCGCGAGACGCGCATCACGCTGACCCTCAACTTGGACGGCGCGGGACGCGCCTCCGTCCACACCGGCGTGCCGTTCTTCGATCACATGCTGCGCCTCTTCGCCAAACACGCCGTCATGGACCTCAAGCTCCGCTGCCACGGTGACCTCGAAGTCGATGCCCACCACACGGTCGAGGATTGCGGCCTGGCGCTGGGACAGGCCTTCCTTCAGGCGCTCGGCGACAAAAAAGGCATCCGGCGCTACGGCGCCGGCTTCGATCCACGCAATCCTTTCACCGGTGAGGCGTATATACCCATGGATGAATGTCTGGCTCGATGCGTCGTTGATTTCAGCGGCCGGCCCTGCCTGGTCTGGCGCGGGCTGGACTCCGCCGCGCACAAAAAGATCACCACAGACGAGAAAACCCAGGACGCCTCCTCGGCCTTCCGGTTCGGTTTGGCGCGGGAGTTCTTTCAGGCCTTTGCCAACGAGGGCCGATGCGCCCTGCACGTCGAATTGCTCTACGGCGATGAACCACACCACATTGTGGAGGCCATTTTCAAGGCCTTCGCCCGTGCGGCAGACGTTGCCTGTCAACGGGATACGCGCATGGCCGGCCGCCTGCCCAGCACCAAGGGCAAACTGTAACTTTGGCTGAATAGTTCGGCACCCGCCCCGTCAAACTCTATGTCAGCGGACCATGATTATTCGTCCTTGGCGGAAGCGGATTTGGTGCGGCTGGCCCAAAAGGGCGAGTTGGCCGCCTTTGAGGAATTGGTCGCGCGGCATCGGGACAAAATTTACGCCCGCGCCTACAGCATGGTGCGCCATGAAGATGAGGCGCTTGATCTTTCTCAGGACGCTTGGGTCAAAGGCTGGCAGCGCCTGGCTCAGTTCCAAGGCGATTCCAGCTTCGTCACGTGGATGACTCGTATCGTCATCAACCTTTGCCTGGACCAGATGCGCAAACAAAAACGGCAGCGAACCGAGTCGATCGAAGCCCTGGACGAGGATTCCGGCGGCGTGGAACGCAAATTGCCCGTCGTCGTGCCCAACCCGAGCGAGGGATTGGAACGGACCGAACTGAGGCAGCGCATCGACCGCGCGCTGGCGCAATTGTCCTACGAGCACCGTACCGCGTTGGTCTTGCATGAATTTGAGGAACTGGAGTATAAGGAAATCGCGAAACGAATGAAATGTTCGATCGGGACCGTGATGTCCCGTCTATTTTACGCGCGCCGCCGCATGGCGTCGCTGCTGGCAAGTTTAAAACGAGAGATTTTAGAATGAAGCACCATCTGGAATTGAAAATTCAGGCCTGGACCGACGGCGAATTGTCACATCGCCAGGCCCGCCGCGTCGCCCAATGGATCGGGCGCGAGGCCCAAGCCGCCGAACTGGCCGCCGAACTGGCTGGCGTCAAAAAAGCACTGGCCGCAAATGAGCCGGCCAGGACCGTCCCCGAATCACGTGACTTCTACTGGAGCAAAATTGAACGGCAAATCCAGCGCCAGGCCCAAAACCGGCCCGCCCCCTCTCCGTGGTACGCGCGCTGGCAAGGTTTGCTGGTGCCCTTGACCGGAGTCACTGCCTTGGTTTGCGCCCTGGCGGTCATCCATCAGCCACGACGCCCGACCTTCGACGAAATATCGGCCACCGATGACACCATGGAGGCGGTCACTTTCAACGATCAAACCGCCGGCATGTCCGTCGTCTGGCTGCAAGATAAGAACCCCCCTGTGGCGACGGAGCAGACCCCGCCAGCCGCCGGTGGCTCAACCGTGGAAGAGGGCGATCCCGACGCGGAAGTGGATTGAGGCCCGCTATACCAGCTTCTCATGCGCTCCTTTTTTAGAATCCTCCTGTCCATACTAATTTTGGGCCCCGGTTTTGCCGCCACGGCCGCCGACATCAAGCTGGAAGCCAAGTTGGTCTGGGGCACCAGCGACGACAAAGGCGATGCCAACTACAAGCCCATTGACGCGGCGCTGGCCGGCAAACTGCATGGGATGTTCAAGTGGAAGAGCTACTACGAGATCACCAATCGCACCGCCACTATTCCATTGAACACGATTGCCAGTCTGAAAATGAGCGACCAATGCACCCTGCGCGTCAAGTACCTCGGCGCTTCTCGCGTTGAGGTCGATTGCATCGGCCAGGGCAAGCAGGTGACCAAAGGGACCTCCACCCTGGAGCCGGCCAAATGGCTGGTCCTGGGCGGCAATTGCACCAACAACACCGCCTGGTTCATCGGCCTGCGGGCCATCGACTCCAAGGACGCCGCGCCGCAAAAAGCGATCAGCAAAAACTAGCCCTCGCCCCATCGTCCCTTTCCCGCTGGCGCCTTCAGGATCCGACGTTGGCCAGTTCCTCGTTCGTGGCGACGTTGACGATCTTGAATTGCTCCGCGTGAAAACCCGGCTCCGGCCGGAACGAGAGCTTGCCGAAATACCGCTTCTCCATTTCGATGATCAGTTTCTCGTCCTCGGTCCGCAGCCGCTCCAGCACCGTGGGATGGACGGCGATGCGGAGTTGGAAATCCGAATCGTCGCGCGGGCGCTTTTTGAGTATTTCGTTGAGCTTGCGCTGGATTTCCACGCTCATGGTGATCGCGCTCTTGACCTTGCCCCGGCCCTTGCAATAGGGGCAATCGTCATAGACCGCGGCTCGCACGCTCTCCGAATGCCGCTGGCGGGTCATTTCCATCAGCCCAAGCTGCGATATCGGCAGCACGTGCGTCTTGGCCTTGTCCCGCCTCAGTCCCTCCTTGATCCGCTGATACACGCTCTGCTGGTCGCGCCGCGATTTCATGTCAATAAAGTCAAGCACAATCAGCCCCCCCATGTTCCGCAGACGCAATTGACGGCAAATCTCCTCCGCCGCCTCCAAGTTCACTCGCAATATCGTCGATTCCTGGTCCCGGCTCCCTTTATGGCGTCCGGTGTTCACGTCGATGGCCACCAGCGCCTCGGTCTCATCGATCACGATGTAACCCCCGCTCTTGAGGTGGACTTGCCGCGAAAAGGCGTTCTCCAACTGCCGGGTGATGTTGAACCGGTCGAAGATCGGCTGGTGCTCGCTGTAGAGCTTGATCTTGCCGGCGGCGCGCGAGGAGATCCGCGCGGTCATGCCCCGCATCCGCTCGTAGGCCTGCGGATTATCGACTATGACCCGCGCTACGTCCTCGGTCAGAAAATCCCGCACGGCCCGTTCGATCAGGTCCGGCTCCTGGAACACGCACGAGGCCGGAGGCTGGGACTTGATCTTCTGCTGGATTTCGGCCCATTGCTCCAGAAGCAGGGCCAGGTCCCGGATGAAGTAGCGCTCCTGCTGCCCCTCCCCAGCCGTTCGCATAATCACGCCAATGCCCTCGGGAATGTTGATTTCGCGCAGTATCTTCTTCAGCCGCTGGCGCTCGTCCGGATTCTCGATCTTGCGCGAGATGCCGCTTTGATCCGAATTGGGCAACAGCACCAGGTAGCGCCCGGGCAGCACGATGTTGGTGGTGACCCGCGGGCCTTTGGTGCCAATCGGCCCCTTGGTCACTTGCACGATGATATCGCTGCCGGGCGGATACAGTCGCGGTATGTCCCGTTGGGTGATGCGGGGACGGTCCCGCCGCCGGCCCTCGCCCCGCTCCACAACTTCGACCCCGCTGTCAAAACTGGTCGGCACGATGTCCCAGTAGTGGAGAAACGCGTTTTTCTCGAAGCCGATATCGACAAACGCCGCCTTCAGTCCGTCCTCCAAATTGCGGACTTTGCCCTTGAAGATGCTGCCCACCAGCCGTTCCTCGGTCGTGCGTTCGATGGTGAACTCTTCCAGGCGGCCATTCTCCTGCACAGCCATGCGGGTTTCCAGCGATTCGGCGTTGATGATGAGTTCCTTGTGCGCTTTGTCCTCCGGTTTGATCAACCGCTGCACTTTCTTTATCACCTTGTTGGCGGCAAATTTGAGGCTGCCCATCAATCCCGCCGGCGGCGATTCCAGCGGCACCGGCTCATACTTCTCCTCTGCCTGGACTTCGGCGGGGGTGTCCAGCCGGGGCTTGCGAAAGGCGCCTCGTCTCTCTCGCGTTTCGCGCTGCCGGACGGCCTCTGCCGCGGGGGCGGGCGACCCTTCGGGCGGCAAGCCCGCGGCAACGTTTTCAGCCCGTTCGATTTCCTCGTCATGCCGGCTGCGTTCAAAGACAGCGTCCGGCTTCTTTTCACTTGTCGCTTCGGCGCGGGCTTCCAGCGCCGATCGATCCGGTTTCTGGCTCAAGCCGCCGCTGGGGCGAAAGCGCATGCCGCCGCGGCGGCGCCTGGAAAAATTACGATCACTCATAAGTTAGTAAGACCTCCGATAACTGTGGACGTTGTGCAAAATGCCGATGGCGATCAGGGAGCATACGACCGAGGACCCTCCATAACTGAGGAGGGGCAACGGGATGCCCGTCACGGGCATTAAGCGAATATTCATACCGATGTTGATAAAGACGTGGCAAAATAACAATGTCACCACGCCCACTGCCAGAAGTTGGCCCAGGTGATCGCGCGCCTGGGCCGCTATTCTGATCCCGCTAAACAGAAGCACCGTGTAGAGCGCCAGCACCAGCACGCTGCCCACAAAGCCTTCCTCCTCGGCTATCACCGAGAATATGAAATCATTGTGCGCTCCGGCCGAGGGCAGAAACCCCAGCGAATGCTGCGTTCCCTGCCTCCAGCCCTTTCCTGTCAATCCCCCGGAACCAATCGAAATGAGGGCCTGCTCGACGTTGTAGCTTCTGTCGCGTCCAAAGTAGGCCAGCAGTCGTGTCTTCTGATACGGTTCCACCACCTTGAGGCTGGCCGGCAAAATGAGCAGTGCCGCCACCATCAAGACCACCAGCAGACCCAAACCCGCCACCAGGCCGCCCAGCAGGCGGCTTGGCACGCCGGCCACAAACATCATGGCCAGGCAGATGGCAAGGAATACCAGGGCCGAACCAAGGTCCGGCTCCTTTAATATCAAAACAAACGGCAGCGCCGTGTAGCCCAGCGCCGCGTAAAACACCCGCGGCGCCCTCAGTTCCTCCCGCGGCCGGCTTAGGAAACTGGCCAGCCAGTAGATGAACGCGATCTTCGCAAACTCCGATGGTTGCAAATTCATCCCCGCAAAGCTGATCCACCGCCTGCCCCCGTGTCGCTCAACTCCCACCACATAGACGGCCAGCAGCATCACCATCATCGCCCAATAAAAGACCGCTGACCACCGGGCCTGCCGCCCATAATCAATCGCGCACAGCGCCATCGCCGCTCCCAACCCAAACGCATACCACACCATCTGCAGCACGTATGCCTGATGATGCCACGCCACAACTCGCCCGCCGACATCGGTCGCGCTGCAGATAAACGCCGTGCCTATGAGCATCAATCCCGCCGTGGCGCACCACAGCGGCCAATCGTATTCCCCCTTCTTTTCGTTGAGATGCGGTTCGTACATGCTAGTTGTGCGCCAACGCCCCGGTTCGCGCCGGGGCGGATTGCTCTTCCGCCACAATTGCCTGGTAGATCTTCCTCGCCACGGGCGCGCAGGTCAGGCCGCCCGATCCGCCGTCCTCGACCATCACCACCACCACGTAGCGCGGGTCTTCATAAGGGCCGTAAGAGTCAAACCACGTGACCCTCCGGTAATTGCTCCCGGGCGATTTCACCTGCGCCGTCCCGGTTTTGCCGGCCACGCGAAACGTGCCCAAATACGGCGCCCCGCCAGGCTCGTGAAAAGCCGCGTAAGCCGTCCCCGCCTTGGTCGTGCTGTCCGCCGCGTGTTCGGTGTCGGCCAGCATCGCGCTACGGAGGATTTCCAGGTGTACCGGATTGATGGCGACGTGGTCGCGGACTCGTCCTTGCTCGGCCAGAGGCGTGACTTCCCCCGTTTCAGGCGAATAGGCGCGGCTCAGGTCCCGCGGCCAATAGAGTGTGCCGCCGTTGGCGATGACGGACAGGACGCAAGCCATTTGCAGCGGCGTCGTCGTGACCTCCTGTCCGATACACACATCGGCGGCGCTGCTCATGGGAAAAGAGCGTCCGACCTGGTCGGGCCGCGGCATGGTGCCGGCACTGGCTTCCTGGCCGCTTTGGAGGCGTGTCTTTTCACCAAGGTGGAAGCGGTGGGCCACTTCCAGGACGTTGCGCAATCCGGCCTTCAAGCCGTAGTGGATGAAGTACGTATTGCACGACCGAAAAAACGCGCGCTCAAAATCATACGGCCCCGGTTCGGCCAGGTCGGCGATGGGCCGGGCGTTGGGTGAGGCCCGGTATTCGCCCGGACTGTCGAAGATTTCCTTCGGATCCAGCCCGTTTTCCAGACAGGCGATGGACGTGATGATTTTGAAGGTCGAGCCGGGCGGATACGCTCCCGTCACAGCGCGATTGAGTTCCGGGCTGAGTTTGCCGTTGTTCAAACGCTCCAGTTCGCCCGGCGCCATGCCATGCCCCGGCACAAACTCATTGGGATCGAAGGCGGGCGCGGATACCAGCGCGAGAATATCGCCGTTGCGGGGGTCCATGACGACGACCGCCCCGCGCACACCTGCCTGGGCGGCCGCAAGGGCCTGCTCAGCCGCCCGCTGAACGGGCAGATCAATCGTCAAATACACACTCTGCCCCGCATGATTGGGCAACTCGACGTTCTCCCGCTGCCGGTAGTTCAGGTTATTGACAAGCACCAACTTCAGGCCGGCCTGGCCCCGCAACTCCTCGTCGCACACTCGTTCCACCCCGCTGGCCCCCTCGTAGTCCGGCAAGGTGAACGAAATGTCCGCCGCCTCCGATGGGTCCCGGCGCCGCACGAAGCCCAGTAGGTGAGCCGCCAGGGTGTGATGGGGATAGTACCGTGCGGGTTGCGTCTCCAACTCAAGGGCCGGTTGCCCGGACAACTGCTCGGCGAAAATGGCGACCTGTTTGGGGCCGAGGTCCGGCACAATCTGAAACGGCACGTAGGGGTAATTGTTGTAGTGGCGCACAAACGCGTTGCTGTTGAGCAGCCGCGGTTCCTGGAGCATCACGCTGACGCGATACGTAATGTTGCTGACCACATCGCAATACGACTGTATTTGCAGTCGCCGCCGCGTGTCGGAGCTGAGATTCATTCGGCCGTGGGGACGGATCACTTCCGGATGGCTGGCGCCATACTGTTTGGCTAGTACGTCGTATTGCTCCCTGAACTGCCCCTGTAAATCCTCCAGGTACAGGTTGGCGTTGTAACGCGGCAGATCGTCGGCCAGCACAAGGCCGTTGCGATCGAGAATCTTGCCACGGATCGACGGGATGCGCACGGTGCGAAAAGATTGCCTCCTGAGATTGTTCTCAAACTTCCGCGCACTGACGATCTGCACAAACCACAGGCCGCTCAGCAACACCATCATGCCCGCCGCCACGCTCATGGCGATGACCCGCAATCGCCCGCCTTCGTCCTTGAACATGTCGAATGCAAACATATTACGCGCGCCCCCGTTTGATCTCCCGGTCCGGCCGGAAGCTGCTCTGGCGCGATAAGGGATACTCGAAAGCGTGATGAATGCGGCCAAACAGCGCAAAACACACCGGCGTTGCCAGGCCGCCCCCCGCTGCCATCACCATCAGTTGCCAGAGCGTCCCCCAGTCCAGCAATGGCGCGGCGCCCGTGTTCAGCAGGATGAAGAGCGTGCCCATCGGTTGCAGCGCGCTGGCCACAACCCCCAATATAGCCTGTGCATGGGCCTGCTCGCGCAGGAGCAGGTCCCGGTTGCGGTAAATCACCAGCCCAATGACCATCAACGGCAGCACGCTCACTCCCAGCGGATTGAGTGACAACGAATCAAACCACAGCCCCCCGCAGACCGCCAGCAGCGCCATCGTCACAACTCCCGTCCTCAGGCTGGCATACACCATCAACGCCGGCAGCACGTCGATTTGCGCCCCCAGCCAACGGCCCGGAAGGTTCAGCCAGGCCTCCAGGAACACCGCCACAAAGGCCACTGCCAGAATGAAAATGGACTCAAGCCAGTTCATGGTGTCTCCACCCAAACCTCCTCCAACGCGCTCAGGTCGGCGGACAGCTTCACTCGCGCCTCGGTGGACAGCCCATAATCCTTGGTGCGCGTATCGACTATTCTCCCAATCGGGATTCCCGCCGGAAACACCCCGCCCGCCCCCCACGTCACCACGCCCTGGCCGGGGCTGACCGGGCTGTTGCCTGACAAATAATCCAAGTCAATCATCCCGTTTTCCTGCGGCGCCGACGAACTGACGGTGATGATTCCTGTATCGCCTGTGTTGGTGACCACCGCCGAAACGCGCAAATCCGGGTCGCCCAGCAGTATGACTTGCGAGCGGGTCGCCGCCACCGCCTGGACCCGGCCGACCAATCCATCGGATGTCAACACGGGAAAATTGGGGCCGATGCCGTCGCGCGCCCCCAGATCAATCTGCAAGGTGTGCCACCAATTGGCCGGGTCGCGGGCGATCACCCGCGCCAATTTGAGGTTGCGGCGCGATTGGCGCGACCACCCCGCGCCCGCGCGCAGCCGGGCGTTTTCGCTCCACAGGCTGGCATCCTGCTGGAGCCAGATTTGCTGTTCTTCGTTTTGGTGGCGCAGGCGCTCGATTTGCCGCAGCAATTCCCTCCGCGGCGTCAGTCCCTCGCGGGCCTCGCTAAACCATTCGTGCGTCGATGCCGTCAAGCCGAAGAGCGGCAGAAACAGGCCGCTGATGGCCAGCTTGACCTTCCCCGCCGTCTGGGCAGGCAGCTTGAGCAGAACTACCACCAGCAGAACCACTACGGCCAAAATTAAATAATGCGACTTTTTCAGCATCTCGCCCGCCCGCGCTTTGCCGGCGCGGACCATTGATCATTCAGGGCGAACGGGAATCAATTTCGCGAGGAAGCAACTCGTTTGAGGAAGGCCAACTCCTGGAGCACACGCCCGGTGCCTTCGGCTACGGCGCTGAGCGGATCATCGGCGATATGCACCGGCAATCCCGTCTCTTGCGCCACCAGCCGGTCGATCCCGCGCAAGAGCGAGCCGCCGCCGGCCATGACGATGCCCCGTTCGACCAGATCGGCCGACAATTCGGGCGGACACCGTTCCAGGGTGATACGAACACTTTCCAAAATGCTTGAGAGCGGTTCTTTCAAGGCTTCACGAATTTCTTCCGAACGTATGGATAACGTCTTGGGCAATCCGGCGCCTAAATCGCGCCCTTTGACTTCCATCGTTAATTCCTCCTCCAGCGGAAAGGCCGATCCGACACGAATCTTGATCTCCTCCGCGGTCCGTTCGCCAATCATTAGGTTGTAGGCCCGTTTCATGTGCGCCACCACCGTCTCGTCGAACTCATCGCCACCCACTCGCAAACTGCGGCTGAATACGATTCCCGCCAGCGAAATTATGGCGATCTCGCAGGTCCCTCCTCCAATATCGACGATCATGTTTCCCGCCGGTTCATGCACGGGAAGTCCGACCCCAATGGCCGAGGCCATCGGTTGTTCGATTAAATAGACTTCCCGCGCCCCGGCATGTGTCGCGGAATCTTTCACAGCCCGCTTTTCCACCTCGGTGATGCCGGAAGGAACGGCGACGACAACCCGGGGAGCAATCAATTTGCGGTGATGAACTCGTTGAATGAAATGCCGCAGCATCGCCTCGGTGATTTCAAAGTCGGCTATCACGCCGTCTTTCATCGGCCGTATCGCGATGATATTTCCCGGAGTGCGTCCCAACATGCGTTTGGCTTCCTCGCCCACCGCCAGCACATTGGTTGTGCCGGCCTCGATGGCCACGACGGAAGGCTCGCGGAGCACGATGCCTTGGTCCCTGACGTACACAAGGCAGTTTGCCGTGCCCAAGTCAATCCCGATGTCGTTGGAAAACAGGCCTTTAAGTTGCGCTAACATGAATGTTGCCTAACCATTCCCCTTATGCTACGGGAACCCGTGCGGCCCGGTCAAGGTATTTTGACAACGGATAATGGCGTTGAATTTGACAGCCGAACGGCTACTCTTTGGGTGCGGGTGAGTTCCGCAACTATCGAATGACCCTTCTGCCCATCGCGGATCGCGAACTGCGCGTGGCCGCGCGCGCCAAGGCAACCCACCGATGGCGCATTTCCTTCGCGGTCGGCGCCGTCGGCATCGCGGCTGCGCTGGGCCTGATCTCGCTGGCCAGCGGCGGTCTTCTGGTTTCTCAACTCGGCGTTTATACCTTCGGCGCACTCAAATGGATCGGGTTTGTTTTCGCCTGCGCCGCCGGGACCTTTCTCACCGCCGATTGCCTGAGCGAAGAAAAGCGGGAGGGGACAATGGGCTTGCTCTTTTTGACAGACCTCCGCGGGCACGACGTGGTGTTGGGGAAATTGCTCGCCACGTCCCTCCGGAGTTTTTACGGCCTGCTGGCGGTCTTTCCCGTAATGGCATTCTCATTTATACTGGGCGGCGTGGCGGCGGACGATTTCCGCCACGCCCTCATCGCGCTCTGCAACACGGTGTTCTTTTCACTCGCCCTGGGCATGGTGATTTCCGTCCTCAGCCGCGACCCGCACAAAGCCATGACCGGGTCCCTGACAGCGATGGCGGGGTTCTTGTTTTTGACTCCCGGATTGGATTGGCTGATATTGCGCCGGAACGCCAATAACGCGCTGATCGGCCTTCTCTCCCCCGCTTATGCGTTCACCCAAACCAGTTCTTATCGCGCGGCCGGTTTTTGGCTCAGCACGATCACGGTCCATCTGGCGGGTTGGTCCTTCCTGGCCCTCGCCTGTTGGCTGGCGCCCAAAACCTGGCGCCAGAAAGCGCTCCGCCGCGGTATTGGATCGGACTGGCGAATCCCGTTTTTCACCCCCTCAGGCGCTCAGAGGCTCCGCGATCAAAGTCCCATCTGCTGGTTAATTTCGCGCGACCGCTGGGCGTCCAACCTGGCGCGGCTTTCGGTCGTCATCATTTTGGGGGTCTTTTTGTTGAGCATGGTCTCCTATTCTCAAAGCCCCCGTTTGGCGGCTGCCGCGCCAGTCATGAAGACAACTATGACGTCGAGCACGACGACAAATTCAACGGGAGGCGTCGCCTATTCCTACACTGCCTCGGTATCAAGCACGAGCGTCTCCTTTAAGATTTCAAGCTGGTTCGCGGGCGCGTTGGCGCTGGCGCTTGAGTTCTGGCTCGCCTCTCAAGTCAGCCGTTTTTATGTCGATGGAAAGCGAAGCGGATTCCTGGAACTGCTGTTGGTCACTCCCGTCCGCCCGGCGGAGGTCGTCCAAGGCCATTGGCACGCCTTGCGCAATCTATTCCTGGCGCCGATGGCAACGTTGCTATTCCTGAATTTAGCGGTCGGAACATTTCAAATTCTCTCCATGCCCGCTGGGGCGCCGCTTTTAGGAGTGTTGGGAGGCGCGACGGTGCAAGCTCTCGTGCTCGTCCTGAGCCAAACTGCCTGGGTCACCGGGTTGTTTGCCATTGCCTGGTTTTCCATCTGGATGGGCCTCGCTTCACAAAGGATCAGTGTCGCTGTGCTCAAAACCTTTTGCTACGTGAAAATCCTGCCCTGGTTCGGCGTCTATTTCGCGATGGGTTTGTCGGCTTTCTTGCTCTTCCGGATGTTTAACACGGCGACCGTTTGGGTGATGATCGCCATGCCCCAGATGCTGATCATCGGCGCCAACTTTATCCTCATTCGCCTCGCCCGTCGCGGCGTGCAAGTTGACTTTTCCAGGTGGGCCAATTCATAGCCTGATATTTAACTCCCAATTTGCGAGTGACGTTTTGCGGGCAGACGCATCCAATCAGAGTGTATGATTGCGCTCAAAGCCCGCCGCGAACAACGCGCCATGAGCCTGACCGAACTTTTATGCGTCATGCTCATTATCGCCATTTTGGCGGCGTTTTACCTGGGAGCCATTTCCGAAGCGTTCGCTCACGTCAAGAAGTTTCTTGCGAACTTTTAAAACGGCTCCTCCGGGTGCGCCGCCAGCCACTCGGTTAATGCCGGCAACGGAAAGGACAGCAGGCGCTGGATCTTGGCGCTGTTCAGGGACGTGTCCGGCGGACGGGGCGCTCCGTTGTGATCCCGCAGCGAACAGCTTTCCATCCGCGCCCGCAATTCGGGATGGCGCGCCGCCAGCAACTGGCCGAGCTGAACGCGCGATAACCGTTCGGCCCCCGCCAGATGATACAATCCGGCCTGCCGGCTCGCCGCCAATTCCCACACCGCGCGCGCGGTGACCGAGGCCGGAATCGGGCTGCGAAATTCGTCGAAAAACAGTTTGACGCTTCGTCCTTCCCGCCAGGCGGCGCACAGTTGCTCGTTATAGGCGCTGTTGCCCGCGGGTGACAGGCCGCTGTTCAGCGATGTCCGCACGACGGTGTGGCGCGGATTGCTCAAAACAATGTTCTCCGCCGCGGCCTTTGTCTCGGCATAAACGCTCAGCGGGTTGACCGGATCGCTCTCGACATAGCTTCCCTTCCGCCCGTCAAACACCAGGTCCGTGGAGAAAAAAATCAATTCCGCCTCTTGCGCCAGCGCGGCCAGATGGGCCGTCGCCTCCACGTTCACCCTCCTGGCTCGCGCCGGGTCGGCCTGGCAATCGGGGCTTTTGGACAGCGCCGCGCAATGAATGACCAGGCGCGGCCTGTCAACACAAAATCTTCGCTCCACGGCCGCCAGGTCCGTCAAATCCAAATCGCGCCGGGCCAGCGCCGTGACCGAAAAGTGCGGGGCGCGCTCCCCGGCCAGCCGCGCCAGGCAACTGCCGATCAACCCCCCCGCCCCGGTAATCCAGGCGCGCCCTTTGGCTTCTGTTTCTTTCCCGCTCAATCAATTAACCGCCGCGTCAAATCCCCGTATGCGTCGATCCGGCGGTCCCGCAGGAAGGGCCAATGCGTGCGGGTCTGTTCGACTAATGCGAGGTCCACCGGCACAAGGAGAACTTCCTCCCGGCCGGCGGCCGCCCTGCCCAGGATTTCGCCCGACGGCCCTGCCACAAAGCTCTGCCCCCAAAACTCGATGCCGTCGCCTCCGGCCGGTTTCTCGAGGCCCGTTCGATTCACCGCGGCGACAAAGCATCCGTTGGCCACGGCATGGCTCCGCTGCATAATCTCCCAGGCCGAATGCTGGCGCTCTCCTTGGGCCGCCTTCTCGCTGGGGTGCCACCCGATCGCCGTGGGATAAAAAAGGATCTCGGCCCCTTGCAGCGCCGTCAACCGCGCCGCCTCGGGATACCATTGGTCCCAGCAGATGCAGACGCCGATGCACCCGTGGCGCGTGCGCCAGGCGCGAAAACCAAGGTCGCCGGGAGTAAAATAGAACTTCTCGTAATAGAGCGGATCGTCCGGTATGTGCATCTTGCGATAGAGGCCCAGCAACTGTCCGTCAGCGTCAATTACGGCGGCGCTGTTGTGATAGACCCCGGCGGCTCGCTTTTCAAAAAGCGAAGCCACGATCACCACCTTATGGCGCCGCGCCAGTTTTCCCAGCGCCTCGGTGCTCGGCCCGGGGATTGTCTCGGCCAGTTGGAAGCAATCGTGGTTCTCGCTCTGGCAAAAATACTGCGAGCGAAACAATTCCTGCGTGCAGACGATTTTCGCCCCGCCTCTGGCGGCCAGGGAGATTTTATCGACGGTCCGGGCAAAATTCTCATCCGCCCGCCCCGAACAGCGGGTCTGGATCAACCCCACCACCACGCGCCCGTCTTTGCTTTTTGTGCGGGTCTTCAAATCTTCGTCGCGGCTCACCTTAACGGCGCGGGCGGCACCGTGGGGCGATCCAGCACCGTGGTCTGGCCTCGGTCCTCATTGCCGCCGACCGTCTGGCCGAAAAGTTCGCGGATAAACTTGCCAAGCGTTTCGTTGGTCGGGCCGTAACCCTTGTGATAAATATAATACTCCAGGTCGTAGAGCAATTCGTCCGCGTCCGCATACCGGCCGCTCAGATCCCGCGCCAGGGTCCGATGCAGAATCTCGTTCAGCCGCTCATCAACGCGCGAGTTGAGCTGGGAAAAATTGGGCAGCGGCAGCGTCATGATGCGTTCGCGCGATTCCTCGGCGCTCGCGCCTTTGAATATGTTATGCCCCAGCAGCAGGTTGGCCAGCACCACGCCGGTCGAGAAAATATCCGAGCGCTTGTCGGTGATCTGGAAATCCGCCTGCTCGGGACTCATGTAATCTGCCTTCCCCGCCACTACTTCCCCCTCGTTGTCTTGCAGAAAGCCGCGCGCCTTGGCGATGCCGAAATCGGTCAGTTTCACGTCCCCGGCAAAGGCAATCATGATGTTCTTAAAGCTGACATCGCGGTGGACAATGCCCAGCGTCTTTCCCGTGTCGTCAGTTTTGGCATGGGCGTAGGCCAGGCCCCGAGCCACCCGGCTGGTGATAAACACCGCCAACTCCGTCGGCAATACCCTCTGCTTCTCGGCCATAAGCTGCGCAAACTGCTCCAGGTTCACCCCGTGGATCAATTCCATGCAGATAAAGTAAAGCCCCCGCGCCTCGCCCAATTGGTAGGTCTGCACGATATTGGTGTGGATCAGGTCGGCCACCAGTTTGGCCTCCCCTATGAAGTTCTCGATGAACTGCTTCTGGCTGGCGTAATTCTGCCGGATGACTTTCAGCGCCACCCGCTTGACGAAGTTGCGCGCCCCATGCTGCTGGGCCTCGTACACGACCCCCATCCCACCCTCGAATATCTTTCGCACGATTTCATAGCGCAACTCGCTTTGAATGGTAAACAGCCCTGCCATCGGCTGGATGTTGTCGCTTCCCGCCTCCAAGTCAAGTCTTCCCTGGCTTGGTTTGGGTGAAGCTGAAAAACCCTCGCCATATGCCATTTTCTCCTTGCACGGCGGTGCCAATGGGTTTTAATAGGCCGCATGGTCGAAAGCGTTATCGACTGAACACGTGAACACGTAAACCCGAATATACACACACACATTATGGCAAAAGCACTCTCGAAATCACAATTAGCCGCCGAACTGGCGGCCAAGAGCGGATTGACCAAAAAAGCCGGCAGCGAGATTCTCGATACCCTGGCGGCACTGGCCTACAAACACGCCAAGAACACCTTTACCCTTCCGGGCATCGGCAAGTTGGTCTTGGTCAACCGCAAGGCGCGGGTTGGCCGCAATCCGGCCACCGGCGCGACCATTCAAATCCCGGCCAAAAAGGTCGTGAAGTTCCGCGTCGCCAAGGCCGCCAAGGACGCCATCCTGGGCGCCCGTTAGTTCTTTCCCGCCCGCCAAGGCGCTCTGAGCTTCTCAGAGCGCCTTTTGTATTGTCAAAGTGGCGCTCCCCGTGCTTGGCTGCCCTATGAAAATTGCCGTTGTCGGCTGCGGCGCCCTGGGCAGTTTCTACGGCGCCAAGCTCTGCCAGGCGGGCCACGAGGTTCATTTCCTTTTGCGCTCCGATTATGAGGCCGTCCGCAAAAACGGCGTCCGCATCCAGGGCGTTGGGGAGGACTTTGTGGCCCGCCCTGTCTGCGCCCGCGCTCCGGGGGAAATCGGCGCCGCCGACCTCGTGTTGGTCTGCCTCAAAACCACCGCCAACCACCTCCTGCCCCAACTGCTCCCGCCCCTGGCCGGCCCGCACACGATCTTGTTGACGCTTCAAAACGGTTTGGGCAACGAAGCCGCCATCGCCGCCGTGGCCGGCGCGGATAACACCATGGGCGGCCTTTGTTTCGTCTGTTTGAATCGCCTCGCCCCCGGACTCATCCGCCATATTGCCCACGGCGCCGTCGTGATAGGCGAATACCGGCGCCCGCCCCAGCCCCGCACCCATCGGATCGCCCAAATCATCACCCAATCGGGCGTCCGCTGCAAAGTGGCCGATAACCTGGAGCAGGCCCACTGGGAGAAACTGGTCTGGAACATTCCCTTCAACGGCTTGGGCGTGGCCGGCGCCGCCGGCTTGGACGCCGTCCGGCAGGGCACACTGGCGCCGGGAACCCAATTGCAACCGTGCCTGACGACGGACCTGCTGCTGTCCGACCCGCGCTGGGAGGAACTGGTGCGCGACTTGATGCTGGAGACCATCCACACCGCCCGGGCTTTGGGTCTGGACGTGCCGGAGGCGGTGGCCGAGCGCCAGATCGCGCGCACCCGCCAAATGGGCGCTTACAAGGCCTCGACTCTCATCGATTTCGAGCGGGGTCAGGAACTGGAACTGCAAGGCCTGTTCCTGGAACCGTTGCGCCTGGCCCGGCAGGCCGGCGTCCCCTGCCCGCGCCTGGCGGCGTTGTGCGGAGTCCTGCAAAAGATCGCCAGCGCAATGCCTGCGAACGCCTCGCAAAAAGAACCTGCCTGACCCCGCGGCCCTCAAGACCATTGCGCCTCTTGTGCCCATCGGCTCTTTACGGCTTGGCATCCGCGCCCCTTTGGGCTTATCTCCGCCTCGATGACAACACCTGTTTTGATTCGACATTTCTGTTTAAGCGCCGCTTTCGCCTTCGCCGCCCTCGGCGCGCCCGGCGGCGGCGATCCCCTTGTTTTTGGCAAGGCCTCGACCACGGACGCCCAGTGCGTATTCTCCACCGTGGAGGGCAAGCCGCTGTGGCGCGTCTCCACCGGCACAAATCGAGAATGGCCGGGGATAACGTTGCCGGCGCCGGACGGGCATTGGGACCTTTCCAATCGCGCCGCTGTCGATCTGAACGTCAAGAATATGGACCCAACGCCCCTCACCGTTTTTTGCCGGGTGGACAATCCCGGGGCCGATGGCAAGGACCATTGCGCCAACGGGCAAGTCTCCCTGGAACCGGGCCAATCCAGCCGTCTTTACGTGCCGCTCAAACGGACCGGCGAGGATCAGTTGGGCGGGAAACTCTTTGGCATGAGAGGCTATCCGGCGGCCCCGGGCGGCCCGGGCACCATTGATCCATCCAATATCACCCAGGTGCTCGTCTTCGTCGCCAAGCCTTCGCGCGACCATCTTTTTGAGATCAGCGATTTTCGCGCCACGGGCCATGACACGCCGCCGACGGCATGGACTACCGACGCGACGCCGTTTTTTCCTTTTATCGACACCTTCGGCCAGTATAGCCACAAGGATTGGCCGGGCAAAACCAGGTCCCTCGCGGGACTTGCCGCGCAGCGGAAGTCCGAAGCCGCTGAACTGGCCTCCGAGCTTGGTCCCAAGGGTTGGGACAAATTCGGCGGCGCCGCTCCCGGCCCGCTCCTCAAAGCCACGGGCTTTTTCCGCACCGAAAAATATCGCGGCAAATGGTGGCTGATCGATCCCGACGGCCGCCTGTTCTTCTCCCAGGGCATCGACTGCGTGGGCGCCACCGAGTCCACGCCCATCAGCGAGCGAACCAACTGGTTCGATGGTTTTCCCTCCCAGCCCCAATTCGAGGCCTTTCACTCGCGCCCGCGCGCTTTGCTCGGTTATTACGCCGGCAAAACGCCGGAGAGCTTTTCGTTCGACTCGGCCAACCTGGAGCGAAAATACGGCCCCGAATGGCTCGCCGCCAGCCGGGGGGTGATTCAACGGCGCCTGCGAAGCTGGGGCGTCAATACTATTGGAAACTGGTCCGATCGCGGCCTCGCGGCAATGCGATTGACCGCTTATGCCGACACCATAGGCTGCTGGGGCGCGCAAGAAATCGAGGGAAGCGAAGGGTATTGGGGCAAATTCCCGGATGTCTTCGATCCCTCCTTCACCAACGCTTTGCGCCAGGCCGCTGAGTCCGCGCGCGGCCACTCCGCGGGCGATCCGTGGTGCATCGGCTACTTCTCCGATAACGAAATGTCCTGGGGCGACGAACTGTCGATCGCGCTGGCCGCGTTGAAATCCGGCTCCAACCAGGCTGCGAAACGGGTTTTCCTTCAAGACCTCCAGGCCAAATACGGCGACATTTCCAACTTGAACCAAGCCTGGGGCGCCGCCTGCGCCTCATGGGACGCGCTGCTCGCCAGTCGGACCGCGCCGGACCAGGACAAAGCCGGGGCCGATCTCCGCTCCTTCTATACCAAAGCCGCCGAACAATACTTCCGCGCCGCGCGGCAGGCGGTCAAAGCCGTTGCGCCAAACCAGCTTTACCTCGGCTGCCGTTTCGCGTGGGTCAACAGCCGCGCCGCCGCCGCCGCCGCCAAATACTGCGATGTTGTCAGTTACAATCTCTATAACCGCTCCGTGGCCGATTTCCAATTCAACGGCGGTGCCGACGTGCCGTTGATCATCGGTGAATTCCATTTCGGCGCGCTGGATCGCGGACTGTTCCACACCGGCCTTGTGCCCGTCGAAAACCAGCAGGCGCGGGCGCAGGCCTACAAAGACTACGTGCTGGGCGCCCTGCGCCACCCGCAATTCGTTGGCTGTCATTGGTTTCAATACCGCGACGAACCCGTCACCGGCCGCTCGTGGGACGAGGAAAACTACCAAATCGGCTTCGTCGATGTCGCCGACACGCCGTATCGGGAGTTGGTCGAGGCGGCGCGGGAAGTCGGACGCCAGCTTTACGATCAAGTCCGGTGAGCCGGGTTGGCGGCGATCGGCGGCAAGCGGCAAATTGCGGCAATGCTGGCTCCTGAGTTTGAAGATTTATTTCGGGCACAGATCAACGGGCATTGAGCCAGACGCAGCGAGCATTCCACGGGGGGCACGCCGGGCGAATGGATCGAATCTCGGAGTTATACACACCAATCTACCATGGTTCAATCTATGCCTCCGGTTTTTCTTTCATGCCAGAGAAAGAGTCAGTCGCCGCTCCATTTGTAATCGTATCCGGCCGGCGGATCCTGGGAAACGGCTAAATCAAGACCCGGCCAGTACATTTTGCTATAATTGGCATGACCATCTACGAAGCTGACCACGTCCATCGCATCGTTGAAGGCAGGGTGGATCCCAACGCTGCCAATGCCCGGTATTGGTTTTGGCCGATGCCATGAGTAGGGGAAACAGGCTGGCCCCTCGCAAACCAACAGAGTCCTGGAAGGCTCTTTGATCGAAACGAACTTTCGCCCGGCGATGCCTAGTAACGGTGGCCCATTGGAGCCGCGGTTGCTGTTTATATTGAATCCATTAAAAAAATAACTCGTATAAGAATATCGGCGGTCTTCGTGCATGCCTTGGGGGAAGTTGGTGCAGGGAAACCCATAGTCGGAGTAGTGAAACCTGTCCGCCGGGCAGGCAAAAATACTGTCCTGGGACGATGAGTGGCCATGCAAGGCCAAGTTGGTTTCGAGGCACTTCTTGTAGAAGAGCCATGGCAGATCCCCGCGGGGGCAGACATCGCTGGAGTCGTCGCAATACATGCGAATGGCCACATTGATTTGTTTCAGATTACTGGCGCAAACGGTCCGCCTTGCATTGCCTTGGGCGGCGCTCAACGCGGAGAGCAGCAACGCTGCCAGGAATCCGATGATGGCAATCACCACCAGCATTTCGATTAAGGTGAAAGCCTTCACAAATCTCATCGTGTCTTTCACACGATCTCGTGGTCCGGTCACCTCAATAGCCCGCCGGGGGTCGGCAACCATAACCGTGTCAACACGCCGTTGGACGGTCTTCATTGCTTGTTTATAAGGTCGATCAGGAGCTGACCCTTGTGGTCTAATGCATCGGGATAATTATCCTTGATTTCCTTGTAGAGCGCCTCCGCTTTATCATCTTGCCCTGCGTGCTTGTAGTACTCTGCCAGGCCAAACCGGGCAAAAGGGCCTACCTGAACGCCGTCTCCCCAATAACAATCGTCATATTTCTGTATGCACTCCTTAAGATACTGCTCGACTTCCGGGCTGGTTCTGTTTGACAATCCCGCCAACTCAGAGAGAGCGCAGCCGGTACGGTTGAACCCAGGATATTTCTTTATGAATTTCTTGAGAGCTTCAATGCATTCCGGAGAACCGAAATCGCGTTGTGTCGCCGCGTAGGCATTCTCCACTTCTACTACTTTGGCCTCGGTGTGTGTTCTTACGTCCAATCCGTAGCGTTGCTCGAATTTTCCATGATAAGATTGCATCCGTTCCCGCCCTTGCTGCTGCTCCGGTGTGAGCTGCCGCGACGCACCTTGCATTTGGTCTAATCTGTGTTCCAATTCCGCCACCTTTGCTTCCAGCGCCTGTATCTGCCGGTCATTTTTCTTTGAGGTCACGTCGCACCCCACTGAAAGCGACGCCATTGCCAACACCAGGAAACACGCGGCCACGGTTTGTTTCCGATTCCACGGTCCCAAATCCTTTTGCAGGCGGTGAAGCCGATGGGTGATCTGCGCTGTTCCGTTGACGGCAAGCTCGGTTTCCATCTCAGGAAGGGCTAGGACGCGAAGCGTGAGCTGGGCCAGCACGCGCGCATATGAGGCGCGGCTTGCCATATAAGAGGAGGCCAACCGATCGGCTTCCTCCTCGCACGCCAAGCTGTGAACATCGGGCAGTTTCCAAATCAATGGGTGAAACCAAAATATTGCCTTCATCCAGCGCCAGCCGATACACCACCATAAATCGCGCCGGCGCAGGTGGGCCACTTCGTGACCCAACAGTGCCGCCATTTCCTCAGAGGAAAGGGATTGCGTCATTTTCGCCGGCAGCATGATGGCAGGCCGAAAGATTCCGAACGCAAACGGCGAGGCGGCCGAATCGGATACCAGCACCGGAACAGAACGGCCGATTTGCAAACGCCGCAGGACCTCCGCGGTCAACTCCCGGACGGCTGCGTTGGCCGGAACAGCGGCCCGTCTAAAAGCGGAGAGCTGGTCCAAAAAACGCAGCAACCGTATCGCACCGCAGAGAGCGCCTCCGGCCCAGATGGAGAGGAGGATGTCACTCCACGAAAGAGTCGAAAAAAAGTCGGCCCATTGATCATGCAAGGCATGGATGAGCGAGGGATTCTGCACCTCCAACACGGCAGGCACTGGATGGCTGGCGGCCGGAGCAGAGCCGGGCAAAGCCGGCGCAGACCAAACGGGCGCGGGCAGGGCTATTGTGTCCGAAACCATCTGGGCGACTTTATCCACCGGAACCTGAACTGCCGGCAGCGGGAGAAATTGGAGCAGCGGCAGCGCCAGCCCAAAACAGAGCACACTGCGCCAGAGGATCAGCCGCCACCGGGCGTCGCGGGAGCGAAGCAGGCCGTGCGCGGTCCATCCCAGCGCAAGCAGGACCGTCCATTTGCACAAGAAAATAAAAACAGGGGACTCAATATTCATAACAATTACCTCTTGGTTTCTTCTGATGTGCCCTCGGCAAGGGCCTGGCGGATCACTTCCAGGTCCTCAGGCTTGATGTCGCCGGTTTTGACCAACTGGGCGACCAGTTCCTGCTTGGAACCCGCGGCAAATACCCGGGCCATGGTATGGAGCATGTTTTGCAGCAGCGCCGTCTTTTTGACGCGCGCCTGGTAGAAAAAGGCCTTGCCCCGCAGCTTTCGCGCGACGTGCCCTTTTTCCACAAGATTGATGAGAACCGACCGCAATGTGGCGTTTTCAATGGGCCAGGAGAAATGGCTCTGGATCTCGGCGGGTTTCAAGGCGCCCTTTTCCCAGAGGATTCTCAGCGCTTCCAGCTCGTTCTGATTCAATGCAGCTGTTCCCATGTGTGAACTTATCTCACATCGGCGCCGCCATGTCAAAGAAAAATGTGAACTTTTCACACTTTTTTTGCCGCCCGGTTCGCCGCCGATGAGCAAGTGAGTTTAGTTGTACGTCGTTCCTTGAAACGAATTGCCAGCATGGCCATTCCAAAGCCTCGAGCGCGATCCTGCCCGAGAAAACTGCGCCAACAGGTGAGCATTTGGCCGCGACTGCGCAAAAATACCTCCGGCAAAGGCGCGGTCGATTACTCAGTTGGCGAGTTCTATGCCTGAATTCCTATACGGCATTGGGCCTACGGAACGAGTCTGAAGAAGACCGTCTCTGTCGTCCCATCAATCGCAACCGTGACCGGGCTTGTGCCGCCGCCGGGATAATCCGCCCAATTGGTGCTGATGCCCACGCTGATGCTGTTGGTCTGCGCCTGGAGTTTGAAGCTGTCCCCGTAGAAACCTCGCCGAGTCCTCGAGCGCATTGCGCATCCATGGAGGGTCGAAACCCTTTGCCTTTGTTCCTTCGACGCGAGTGGGGGAAGGATTCCAGAAACGAGTTGCAGAAATGTGTTGACATTTAAATCAGGGATTCGCATCATTGGTTCGTGGCACCGGTTCTCCAGTTCGTAATCAGTCCCGCACTGTATTGCAGGGACGCGACTTGCGTTTTTCTCATGGACGAGATAAGCCGAGATTTGAATCGCCGCCTGCGGAAAGTGCCGGTTGACTGCTTTGCCAGCGACCTCTGTGTCCTCCTGCCAGGAAAGGAATAACCGTTTATGCCAAGCACTGCTTACGTGTTTCGAATCGAATCCGTGTTCTGCGACAGTCAAAGGTCTGCCTCTAATCAAGGGGCGTCTGATACCGATTTTCTCGCGATATATGTGAAGGTGGACGACAACCCTGTCTATGCTTACGCGATGCCAGTGGCGTTTCTGCCCTCAAACTCAAGCGCGGGTCTCGGTTTTCTAGGGCAGACCGACCCCATCCTGATAAACGCCGCCTCAACGGCGCAAGTGCTTTACACCATCACGAGCATGACCGGAATCGGGATCACATCTACAAATGCATTCACCAGTTTTCAGCAAATTGTCGATAATATCTTGACCAATTATGTCAGCCTTGCGGCCGGGATCTTCGGACTCAGCATCGGGACATATCAAAAGGCATTCGATCTTGCGATGCAAGCCCTAGGCTACGCCTCCACCTCTCCGTCAATTACCGATTGTCATGGTCCGACGTTCTTCCAGGTTGATACATGGACGGGCGCTCGTCTTGCCGAACTGACCGCTGGCTACGTAATTCATCGGCCTCCCACCTATACGCAAGGCCCTCTTGGCGGAGAGTCTTTTACCAGCCAGAGCGGCTGCGGAACGCCGAGCTACCGCATCAACGTGGCCATTGAATGTGCGCCACCCGAATTGAACGTCGTAGCGACAAACGAACAGGCAGGCGCCGCCACAATTTTTGTCGCCACGCCGTACCAGGATCCTCAAACGATCGGGTTCGATTTCATTAAGCCTCCGGGCATAATTGAGGACTGGATCAGCTTGGGCGGTTCGGTTGTGCGTGAAATGGGGTTTGCGGTTCTGCCCCCAAAAGCCCCGGGAACCTCCCCGCTTCTCTTTTGCTTTGCATTGGGAAATGACCTCCATTCGATCTGGTACAAATGGCGTGATAGCAACTACGCCTGGCATCCAAGCCAGCAGGGCTGGACACAACTCCCCGGGGCGGCTATTGGAGGCGTCAGGGCGTTGTCCAACGCGGGCCAAATTGATCTGTTCGTCACCGGAACTGACGGTTTGTTTTACCATGCGCTTATGGGTGCGGATGGTTCGGTGATCCAGCCGTGGACGGCTTCCACCGCGGACCAGACATTACTCGGAGGACCAAACGCACAGGAGCCTGTCGTTGGTCCTCCGTTCGTTGTTTTGTGTCCAACGACCGGGTTCAATGTCTTCGGGGTGCAATCGCCAAACTATTATTTTTCAACGGCTCAACCCGGCGGTCACATTGAAGCTGGAGGGTTCCTCGCGTGGCAAACGTTTACAAGCGCAAGCGGGTGGGTTTCTCGGTCACAGAATGATACCGGTCTTCTTCTGGGCCAGGCTACATTGGCTTGCACCTTGGATATCAATGGGGAGGCGAACCTCGTGACCGTCGGGAGAACGGGAATTGTGGACGTGACGATGAGCGGACCGTATGACTTCGATGATCCTACGGCGGGCGGCGTAATCGTATATTATACAGGCTTCGGTCTCGGGCCGCGCACCGCGCGATTCGTTCCCCTCGGGCAGGCAACCACCAACAATAACCCGGCGGCGGCGATGTTCATAGGTGCTGATTCTACTTACTACACTTGGGTTGCCTTCATCGATCAGAACAAGCGATTACAAGCCTCCATGTGGTTGGAGTCCAAGTCCAATCCCGGCACTCCAGGGGCGGATTACGTTACAGGGCTGGAAGGACAATGGTGTCCGTCCGTGGAGACAGGGGGTTCAACGGAGCCCGCGACCCCGGGAACATATAACCTTGGCGGCACCTGCATAGGGCGGCCAGTGATACTTCCGTATCCCGAGGCCAAGCCAAATGGCCGAGTCTATTTCTTCGTTCTTAGCACGGACGAAAAGGTGTATTGGAAATACTGCCAACCTGGGCCTGATCCCGCTGATTCCGCTGCCCCATTGTCTTGGGCCAATCCCACCTGGTTCCCGAGCCAAGTTGGCTGGGCAGGCCCGGTTGTGAACGTGAATTTGATGAGCAGTCCGAAAGCTCCGATCATTGATCCATAACCACCTCATTGAAAGATAATTAGCAACGGATCTTCGCCGGGACGAACCGACGGCGAAATTCAAGGCGATGATAGACCTCCTGCTCCAATTGCTTGAGAAGCTTGAAAAGCTGGCAGAGTACAGCTCTGAGCGGAAAAAGCGCGCTTTCAAGGAACTGGCGGAACCCATGTTCAATGATCTCCTCGAGGTCCACAAAAACTACCTCGTCATCTTTAGGGAGGCCCGATCGTTGGCCGGACAGAACCCCGATGATGCGTCGCAAGCCATTCAATACCTTGAGAAAAAACGCACAGATCTCGAGCCTGTGAGGGTCAAACTTGCCTCAATGGCTCAGACAATCTTTCAAGCCGGGAACATTTCATACATGGACGAACTTCTTCGCGCCGTCGCGGGGTACTTTCCCGTGGGTGACATCCTCGCCGGGCAGGGCACTGCCTGCACGTCGCTGATCGCTGAATTGAAGTGGCACTTTACCGCTGAACGACAGGGCGACGTTGGAGACGATTGCCTTTACAAGATGGCCATGTACGGAGGAACGAACGCTCCAGCCGAGGAGAACCGGATGGCTTGCGACTTGGCAAGCCGCCACTTCGATGGCCGCGGGTTCCAGTCCCCGGTCGAACTCATTGATCTTTTCATAGCGCTGCAGCAACAAAAGTGGAAAGGTGTTTGTGAGGCGTTTGCCAGAGTCAAGTCGGCGAATCTGGCGGCGTGAACACCTCCGCATGCCGTCTCCGCACAAGATAGGTCAACCCCACACCCGCGCGCCGACATTCGCCCTGAGAAATCCACTGATTGAGAATTGAAAGGCACCATGTGGACGGCGCTGATCTCAAGCATCCGGGCGGCGAACCCAGCCACGAACTTGCGTGGTTCAAGAACGCGCTGGCACTGCTCCAAGGTTGGGGCGTCGGATATGCCGGATGGGCCTGGCAGTCGGACGAGCAACTCGACCACGGCATGCTCCATCGAGGCATCCCCAACCAGGGCGGCCGTGTTTTCATCGATTCCCTGCGTCCTGTCTCCCCATAGAAACCTCGCCGAGTCTTCGAAAAGAGACCGCCCATCCAAGTGTCGTTTCCGGCAACAGATTGTCCGGGAAAAGCAGATGGGATGGAAGCGCAATCAACTGTTTAAACAATGATGATGAAAATGAAAATGTGCCAATTTCCTAAGACCCTTTCACTATATCAGTAAGCTCAATGATACCCGTTTGCCGTTTTTTTCAAAATGTGCTTGATTAAATCCTCAGTTCTCCCTAAGCTGGCATTCTGATGAGAATTGAGTCGCGACAGGCTCCGCCATTGAGACGACTCCAATTTGTTGTCCGTTTAGCGCGGCATTCATGGCGGTTGATTTTGGCCGCAATCCTGAGCGTTTTGAGTGTTGTTCCAGCGTCCCGTGGTCAGTCTGCGCCGGCAAATGACAACTTCGTCAATGCCATCGCCATCACCGGAACGAATGCGGTGGTCACCGGCCGCAACGTTAATGCGACCAAAGAACCTGGCGAACCGGACCATGGCGGAAACCCGGGAGGCAAATCCGTGTGGTGGTATTGGCAAGCTCCGCAAACCGGCTGCGTTACGATTTCCACCGAGGGAAGCATGAGCATCTACGGCTACGCGCTCCAAAGTTTGCTCGGAGTTTACACCGGCTCGTCCGTTTCAAACCTCACCGAAATAGCGGGTGATGCGGGCAGTCTTGATGATGGGGGCAGCATTGTTTCATTTCAGAGTTCTCCCGGAACTATTTATCGCATTGCGGTGGACGGCTATACTTACGACACGCCGGACGACGCGGATTGCGGCTCCATAGTGCTCACCTTGACATTCACGACAAATTCACCAGTCAATGACAATTTCGTGAAGGCCATTGCCATCACGGGAACGAATGCCGTGGTCACCGGCAGCAACGTCAATGCCACCAAAGAACCTGGCGAACCGGATCACGCTGGATATTCGGGGGGCAAATCCGTGTGGTGGTATTGGCGCTGCCCGCAGAGCGGTTATGCCACGATTTCCACAGCCGGAAGTTCCAGCAGCATCTATGGCGGCCCGCTCGAGGTACTGCTGGGTATATATACTGGCTCGTGCGTTTCAAACCTGACCCCTATATCCTGCAATAATCTTGGGTACGAGTCGGCTTCATTTAAGGCTTATGCCGGCGCAATCTATCGGATTGCCGTGGACGGATATTCTTACGACACTCCTGAGGATGCGGATTGCGGCCCGATCGTGCTTTCGCTGACTTTTACCACGAACCTCCCAGTTGCTCCGCCGTGGTCTCTGCCGAGTATCGACGGAACGACGATCAGTTCAACCGACTTTAGCGGCGATGTGGTTGTCCTTGATTTTTGGGCGACATGGTGCCCCTATTGTGTGGCTGAAATACCAGACCTGATTGCCTTGCAGCAAAAGTATGCTTCGGATGGCCTGATGGTGATCGGTGTATCCCTGGACAGCAGCCCGGATAACGTTAATCCACCGACCGAGCTGGTAAGCTCATTTGCCGCCAGCAACGGCATGAACTATCCCGTGGTGATGGATGCTCCTGAAGATCTGGCCGATTACCTCTACGGCAGCATCGAATACGGCCCCGGCACCTACCTCCAAGGAATTCCGAACACTTTCATCATCGACCGGCAGAACCATATTGTCGATACATTGGTAGGCGAACAGACTTATGCCATTTTTGAGAACGCAGTCTTGCCGTTGCTCTATTCGGATTTGACTGTCAGCATGACAGTAGCCAATAAGCAGGCCCACATTTGGTGGCCGATGAAGCAAGCCACATTCATCGTCGAATGCACGAGTAACCTCTCCAACGGCGTTTGGACGCAGGTCAGTGCTTCGATTGAATCCGATGGCGTGAACCAGTTCATCGATATTCCCGTGGGGCCTTCAGCGCAATTCTTTCGATTACAAAGTCAGCCGACGCCATGAACTGAATACGCCATGAGAAACCAGGCGTCAAACCTCTCCCGGCTTGGGCCGCTCCGCGCTTTCACGTTGGTTGAACTCTTGACTGTCATAGCAATCATCGCTGTCCTGGCGGCGATGCTTTTACCCGCCCTCTCCAGCGCAAAGGACAACGTGCGGAAAACCGCCTGCAGCCACAACCTTCGGCAGATCGATCTGGCGCTGGCTTTCTACGCCACCGCCAATCTGGACATAATTCCGCCACCACAACAGCCCGCGGGCTACTGGCCCATCGTTCTGCAACCGAACTACATCAATACGCAAGTATTGCGGTGTCCCTCAGATCCGTCGGTGACTCAGGGCGCTCCAGCCCAGCAGGTCGTCAACGCGGATTTCGCGCCGAGAAGCTACGTGATCAATGCCTTCGCGGATTATTATGCCAGTTTGACCGGGGCAACTCCGGCCACATTTGTTTTGGCCGGAAACACTTGGTTGTTGCGCATGAGGCTTTCGACCATAACTCATCCGTCGGACACGATTACTTTTGGCGAGAAAGCAAATTCTTCATCCGTCTTTATTATCAACACTTTCCAGTTGCCAACCGGCAGCTACCTGCCGGACTTGGCGGAGAACCGGCATGACAACCTGTTTCTCTTTCCCAACAAGGGCGGCGCGAACTTTGCCATGGCCGACGGAAGCGTGCGATACATTCCATTTGGGGAATCCACCTGTCCCATTAATCTTTGGGCAGTCTTGGATAAATGGCGAGTCTCGGGGGCGATTTGTCGCCCGAAATGACAGGGGCGATTTTGGGCCCAACTTCCTAAATTCGATTCTGCTGAAAAACCCCCACTTTTCAAAAAGGAGCGGTTTCAGGGACCACCAAAACACTCCAACCCTCCAGGAAAAGTCGCCTATGACCGATTCTGGAGAATCCTCTGCTTGACAGTTTTCGCGGTTTTTTCGTGGATTTTCAAAACAGGGGTTTTTTTCAGCAGAATCCAATGTTTAGATGTGACCCGAATTGATTCCTTCCCGTGATTTATTTTGGGGGCGACGAGGCAGATCCATTGTAAGCAAGCCACAGGCTCGGAAACTCGTAAGAAGCTCCTAGTTTAAGAGTATGTCCAAAAGCTGCTGTCTGTTTAGCTTCCGGTCCCATTGAGTCTCCAATGAAAAGCTTCTCTCCATTTGACTTGCGTACACCAATAAAACAAACCTCCCGTACATGAAGATATGCGTCCGGCATATCCTCAAACCTGAGAACGTCTACCGTGGCTGTAAATGAAGGAAGCTTTTCCAAGTCGCTAAAGGCTATTACTCGCCGACTTTCATGCCGATGACAACCACTCAAAAAAACGATGCACAGGCATAGACCAACAGCAACTAAAACGTTGACTGGCCATTTCATAGTGACCCTCTAGCATTCAAAATAGTTTTATTAATAACCAGTATAGTTTAAATACTCATTGCTCCAGAGCGGTGCAACACTTTCTATGCATGTGGCAACACAGAGGGGGCACACTCTGGTCCCGGTCTGCCGCCCCAGGCCCTCGTGTGCATGCCGTTGCCGATGATCTCGAAGCTTTCGATCAATTCTTTGGCCATCCTCATCCGCGTCGTTCCGTTGTGACTGACGCGAGCATGCCGTCCGACCGCCCATTTTGCAAGCCTTAACCCTTATCCACCTTCCCATCAACGCCTTACGCACTCCGCAGTCCGCCTTCGCCTTTGTTCAATGAAATCCAGTTAATCTTGTTAATCATGTCAAAACCTCCTTTCCATCAACGTCTTCCGCCTTTTTTCCAATCCGTGTCAATCTGGGTTAATCTGTGGCCGAAATAAATCTTCAGAAATGCGCTTTTTCCCCCAGTCGGTTTTTCCCCCTCGTGGAAATGTGATCAACTCCTGCGCGTGAGCACGAATTTGCCCATCGCCCGGCGTCATTCTCCGGGACGCCGCCGTTGCCGCGCTTGCCGCGCCGCAGTGGCCTTCCATGTCGTCGAGATCCTCACCCCGCCTTCCCAAGCGCCCGCCACGGATTTTAACGCAAGGGCGCAAGGGCGCAAAGCCGCGAAGCAAATTACAAATGACAAATTCTCAATGACAAATTCTCAATGGCTTTTCTCGCACGGATGCGGCGAGGTCTCAGAGAAGAAAGCAATGCTGTTTGCCTTCTCCGCGCCGCGTTCTCTGAGCGAGCCTCCCTTATCACCTGCCCAAAAATCCTCAAAAACCCCGGCAATTGCTGCTATTTGCGACCCATTGCTTCCACTTGCCGCCCATTCGCGCAAAAACCCTTGTCCCTCCAACAATCTCGGCGATGGCCCAAGCCTCCAGATGGCGCTGCCATCCAATCTCATCCAACCCCATCGTTTTTCGTCCCTTCCGTCCTTTCTCGTCCCTTCCGCCACCATGAGTGCAACCATTCAACGACTTACTCTATTTTCATCTTCTTCAACTCTAGTCTCCGCTCTTCACCGCCCCATTCACAATTTTATGAACGACACCAACCCATGACCCTTCCAAACCTGGCCCACGGCCCCCACCACCGGCGGCGCCGAATGCGGGGCTCCCGCGGGAGAGGGCCGCGCTAGTCGGTCTGGGTTTGGGAGCCGGTGAGGAAGTTCTCGACCTGGTCGATGACGGTGGTGTCGTTGAATTTGGCCAGGACCTCGGATTGGGCCGTTTCAGCCATCTGACGCCGGAGGGCGGGAGAGATCAGCAGTTCCTGAATGCGCGCGGCCAGTTGGGTGGGGTCGCCGGGAGCGTAGGTCAGGGCGTTTTCGCCGTGGTGCAGGAGTTCCTCGGCCCCGCCGGAAGTGGCGCCGATTACCGGCAGCCCGCAGCCCATAGCTTCCAAAGGGGTGAAGGGGAACGGTTCGGCCCACTCCGGTGTGTGGAGGAGAACGTCGTGTAGTTTATAGACTTGCGGCAGGTCCGCGGACTGGTTGGAGACGTTGAGGAACTCGACGGGAAGCTGATTGGCGACGGCAAAGGAGCGCAACTCGGCGACATAGCTGGATTCGCCGCGGCCGTAAATGTGGAGGGTGATTTTGAGGCCGGCGGCGCGGGCGATTTTGACGGCTTTCAAGGCGGTCATGATCCCGCTGTGTTCATTCAAGCGGTTGACAATCAGAAACTTCGTCATGGGCGCCGACAGCGGTTTGATGTCACCAATGAAGGCGCCGGTGATGCCGGGATAAATGACTTCGGCGTGATTGACGCAAAAGCCGACCTGTTCGGTCAGCCGTTTGAGGGCGCGGCTGCAAAAGTAAATGCGGTCGAAACGGAAGCCGGCGACGGTGTTGGGGGCGACATTGGCGCGGTCCTTGCCGGTGCCGAAAATGGCGGGGATTCTCTCGTAACCCTTCATCATGCGGCTGGGGGCGGAGGAGTCCGTCCGTCCGCGTTCGCCGCTCAATTCCAGGATAAAGCGGGCCGAATGGCGGAGGATGGGCAGAGAGGGGGCGTTCCAGAATTGGAGCCAGGGGTCTTCCCGCACGTTGGCCGAGAGCCAGTGGTCGAAGACATCATAGACGACGGGCAGTTTGAAGGCCCGCAGGGAGAAGATAAGGGACTTGGACAGGCCGGCGAGGCTGAACACGTGGACGACATCGGGTTGAAAATCGGCGATGGCCTCCGCCAGGACGCGGCAGTTGTGGCATTCGATGGACTTGAGTTCGAGGTAGGAGGTGACCAACGGATGGCCGAAGGCGCCGTTGAGAAGGAGGCGTCGGTGGATCTGGTCGTCCAGTTGTTCGGTGCGCAGGCCGTGTGTGGAGGTGAGGATGCCAGGGGTGTGGCCGCGCAGTCGCAGCGCCTCGGTCACGGTTTCACAATGCCGGTCAAAAGTGCCGGCGTCGTGCGGAGGGTATAAGTTGGTCAGGACCAGAATCCTCATGGGGAGACGGCGCGATAAAGGCGGCACGGGGAATCGGCGTAGGGATCGGTGAAAGGGCAGGCGGAGTTGGTCATGGAAACTTTTTGCAGCGGCGCCCAATTAATGCCGTCCTCGGAGGCTTGAATGGTATAGGTGGCGCCGAGATCGCCTCTGACCAAAGCCCGGAAGCCGGAAGTCCGCGCACACACCGGCTGGCTCAGAACCAATTGGCCGGAATTGGTGAGGACCGAGACGGTGCCGTCACTCATGTTGGCGCAGATCAAATCCGGCTTGCCATCGCCGTTGACGTCCGCCACGGCAAGGGACCAGGGCGTGTTGCCCGTGTCGGCAATTGCGCCCGGAGCGAACCAGCGATTGCCTTCGCTCAACAGGACCGTCAGAGTGTTGTCGTAGGCGTTGGCGGAAACCAGATCGACCATGCCGGCCCCGTTGACATCTGCCGCGGCGACGGACTGGGGTTCGCCGCCGACGATAAAGGTGCCATAATTGGCGAACGTTCCGCCGCCTTTGTTGCCCAGCACGGTCAGGGTGTATCCGCCGGAGTTGGCCACGATCAAATCGATGCGCCCGGCGCCGGCGACATCGGCTGCGGCGATGGAGACCGGGGCGGAGCCCACCTTGAAAGTTCCAGCGGTGGCGAAGGCGCCTCTGCCGCAGTTGGTCAGGACCGTCACGGAATCGACATCATTGTTTGCGCTGACCAAATCGATCAGGCCGTCGCCGTTGACATCGAGGGCGAGCACAAAATAGGGGTTGCCGGCGACCTGGTTGGTGGAAAGGGCCTTGAAGTTGGCGTGGCCGTCATTGGTCAGGATGGTCAGGGTGGTGTCCCCTGAGTTGGCGCAGATCAAGTCGATTGCGCCGTCGCCGTTGACGTCGGCGGCGGCGACCCAAATGGGAGAGTCGCCGACGGAGATGTTGGTGGCGAGGACAAAGGCGCCCCCGCCGGCGTTGGTCAAAACGCTCACGGTGTCGTCACTCCAGTTGGCGGTGGCCAGATCGAGCTTCCCGTCGCCGTTGAAATCGGCGGCGACGACACATTGGATGAAGTTCCCGGCCGTCGGGGTGGAAGCGAGGGTGAAAAGCCCCGTTCCATTGTTGGTCAATACCGTCAGGGTGTTATCGACATCGCCGGTGACCAGGTCGATGAAGCCATTGCCGGTAAGGTCGGCGGCAATGACACAATTGGGAGACGCTTCGACCGGGATGTCCGGCTGGGAGCGGATGAAAGACAGGGGTTGGGCGAGTCCGGCCGCGGTGGCGGCCAGTAGGGCAATAATAGTCAGGGGGGATTTCATAGAGGTTTAATCTTCTGGCAGAGGTTGTCCTTTGGTTTCCGGTAAAAACGGCAGGGCCAGCAGCGCCAGCAGGTAGATTGAGCTGACGCGGCAACAGGCGGAGCGAAACGCATCCATCTTTGCTTCCAGTGTGAGCGCACCCTGGGCCAAATGCAATTGCAACAAACCCAAAGTGAAAGGGCCGCTGGCGGCGACAAACCGGCCGACATTGTAACAAAAGCCCACGCCCGTGCTGCGCAGACGCAAGGGAAACAGTTCCGGCAGATAAATCGCGAAGCCGGCGAACAACGCAAGCTGGAAGAACCCCATGAGCGGACAGAGGACAAAAATCTGCCACGGGTGGGCGAGGAATTTGAACGCGGCGATGGTGCTGACATAGGCGCAAACGGCGGAGACGGCGAAGATCTTTTTGCGGCCGTAACTGTGGGCCAGCTTGGTAAAGGCCATCATGCCGACGAAGGAGCCGAAGTTTTGTACAATCATGGTCAAGCCCACCCAGATCAGGAGTTTGCCGGGCAATTGGGCGGCGGGGAGGTTTTGCGCGGCCAGGGCCTTGCCGATGACGAAGTTGACCAACACGGGACTGAAGAAGCCGACTCCCCAAAGGCCGACGACGCCAGCCACACATAAGAGCATCCCAAGCAAGGCGGGCTTGCGCCAGCGGGCCTCGCCGAAGAGCGAGGCATAGGAACCGAACCGGGCGCCAGTGGATCTGCTCTGGACGCGAGCAAGAGTCCATTTTTCCGGTTCATTGAGGCGGAACTGAAAGACGACGCAAGCCAACGCGGGGATTGCGGCGAGGATGAACAAGGAGCGCCATGGGTCGGCGGCCTGCGGATTGAGGAGCTTGCGATAGCCGAGGAACACAGCCGTCAAGCCCGCGATCATGTTGCCCACGGCGGAGAGGGCCTGCAGGAGACCCAGGGCCGGCGGGCGCGAAGCGTCCGGCAGCGAGTCGGCGCACAGGGCGATAGCCAGGCCAAAAACACCACCCACGCCCAGACCTGTGATGAACCGATAGACGCTGAAGTCGATAATGCCGGTGGAGAAAGCGGACAAACCGTTGCAGAGACCGTAGAGCAATACGGCGACCGCCAGAGCGCGGGCGCGACCGACCCGGTCGCCGATGGGGCCAAAGATCAATCCGCCCGCGGCCCAACCGATGACAAAAATGCTGGTGACATATCCCCCCCATTCATTGAGCCGTTCGGGCGGGGTGCCCGCCTTCATGAGGGAAGAGACAGCGGGACTGCGGGCGATGACAAAGGTCTGCTGGCCGAGGCAATCGAAGAGCCACGCCAGAGTGGCGAGGACAAAGACCTGCTTTTGATAACCGGTCAGCGGCTGCCACCAGGAGGACGGGGCGGGCGATGCCGGGAGAGCGGGCGATAAGGATTCGGTTTCCATGCGCTCGTTTCCGGTTATATGGCAGGGTGGGGGCGGATTTGCAATCAATTTGGAGATTCGAGGAGGAAACGACCCAGGGGGATTAAACGATCAGGGCGCATTCGTAACAGTCGCTAACCCTTTGCGTTGCAACAGGGATTGAGTCGGCACTGAACTCCCGCCCGGAGACTTTTTACTCTGGCGGCATGTCGAATATTCAAAGGAGTCAGCCTAGGCTTTGTCCATGTCCGTCCATGTCCGTCCGTGTCCGTCCGTGTCCGTCCGTGTCCGTCCGTGTCCGTCCGTGTCCGTCCATGAGGCGGGAAACGGGGAATCAAACAACACTCGGCTGTCAAGCCATTTCGACCTCGCATGATCTTCCAAACTGTTGCTTGTATCTCGAAGGCCAGTTCGCCACCAACGCCGGCCCCATCCCCAGCTGGCCCAGTGCCGGCCAATGCCTCTCCAACGGCTTCTTCGTTGGCAGCATGTCCGTGGCAGGCGACTACCCATGCCGCGGCCAAATGCAATACCTCGAGACGTTCGATTACCCTCGCGCCCCCACGCAGATTCCAGAATCTTCACCCCGCCATCCCAAGAACCTGCCTCGCGGTTCAACGCAAAGCCGCAATGCCCCAAAGAAGCTATCTGACGCCTACATTAGAAAATCGAATATCTCGCGGTTCAACGCAAAGCCGCAATGCCCCAAAGACGCCAGGACAATTACAAATGACAAATCCCAATTCCCAATGGATTCTCCCGCGCAGAGACGCCGAGTTCGCGGAGAAAAAAGGAAAAATGATTGCCTTCTCTGCGCCCTCAGCGGCTCTCTGCGCGAAATGCGGGCTTGGGGGTTTTGGTTCCGTCTCACCAACATCACCGGTTCCGTCCTTCACAACGGCGATACCATCCAATTGTGGAACACCTCAAACTATGTGTCGCATACGTACAGCTCGCACCCCTTGAAACCGACCGTGCCTCCAGCGATCTTTACACCGGCCAGTCACCGCCAGACGGGTGGGCACACGAGGAAATCGGCTGTTGCACCATTCTGCGCCACGGCGGGCCGACGGCCAACAATTCCGTTCCCTACACCAGCGGACAGCCCTTGCCGGGGGCGATCAACATGAGTTTCGCCGATGGCCACGCCCAACTGGTCAAACTCCCCCAACTCTGGACCTTCTACTGGCACCGCAACTGGAACCCCGCCCAAGGCATTGGCCCCTGACCGTCCGTTTCATTCCCCTGACGAACATTCCTCTGCCATTCTTGCAACGAATACCAGCCACTCTTCCCCATCCCCTTTTAATGCCATCTCCGTGTGCTCCGCGCCTGCGAGTCCTTCCCTGCTCCCTCCAAAAACTCTTCAAAATGAACTTGCAAGTCCCATAATAATATGGGATAGTAAGCAGTGTCGGATTGCTCTTTGACATAACGGCAAGCGCCAGCCGCCCGCCCGCCGCGCGGACGACCCTAACGCATTCAACCCGATCCGCGTTAACGTTAAAGTCGGTCAAGCCAGCTCAAGGCAAGTCAAGGTTGGGTGAAGGTGAGTCAAGGTATCGCTGATTGTGCTGCATCCTCTTCACAGTCATGGACTTAGCTCCTTCTCCGGCTCCGAATCGTCAAGAAGAAGTCAAGGGCAGTCAAGCTAAGTCAAGGTGACCTCGTTCCAAGTCAAGGCTTACCCTTCTCCGCGCCCACTGCGCGAGGTCCAGGATAACGGGCGTAGGGTCGCAGCCAACCGCGCTGTGACCCTTGCCTATGCGTCATTTTGACCCATCCCAAAGACCAAAAACCCTCAAAAACCCCGGCAATTGCTGATAATTGCGACCCTTTCCCGCCACTTGCGCGCGGCGCATTCGTAACAGTCGCCAACCCTCATCAAATCCTTTCGCCCCTTTGCCTGCCTTCGTCAACTCGTCCTGTTAAATGATTGGACTTGCAACTTTTGGTTTGCAGGGGGTTAATATGAGGACAAAGGGGCGGTTGTTTCGCCCAAATTATGGCCCAGTTTCAATATAAAGCCCGGCGCCGTGACGGCCAGGTTGTCACGGGGATGGTGGACGTCGCCGACCGGAGCGCGGCGCTGATACTCATCGAACGGCAGGGCCTGTTCCCCATGGCGATTGAGATGCCCAAAGGGGGCGGGGGCGCGACCGGCACGGCGGAGCGGCCCAGCGCGACGGCCGGATCATGGACGGAGTTTCTGCCCCCGAGCGTGCGGCCGTATTTTGAAAGGCAGCGGAGGCCGAAGATGCAGGAGTTGGCCACGTTCACCAATCAGTTGGCCAATCTTCTCAAATCGGGCATGCCGCTGACGGTGGCGCTGAACAGCATGACCCACCTTGAAACCAAGGGAATCCCGGCGTCGGTGAGCCGCCAGCTCAAGAACGATGTGACGGAAGGCAAAGGACTGTCCGAGGCGATGGCCAAGCAGCCGGTGATTTTCTCCAAGCTCTACATCAACATGGTCAAGGCTGGGGAACAAAGCGGGGCGCTGGTCGATGTGCTGCGGCGCATGGCGGACCATTTTGAGCGGTTTTCCGAGGTGCAGGCGAAGTTCAAATCGGCGATGATTTATCCGCTGTTCGTGTGCTGCGTGGGGATTGCGATCAGCATCTTTTTCATGACGGTGATGCTGCCGAGCTTTCTGAAGCTTTTTGACGGGTTGCACGTGCAATTGCCGCTGACGACGCGACTGCTCATCAAGCTGAATGATTTCTTCAAGCATTTTTGGTGGATGCTCGTGCTGGGGGTCATCGCGGTGGTCATCCTGTTCAACCGGTTTCGGGCGTCGGACAGAGGCCAGCGGACGCTCGACCATTGGAGGCTGCACGTGCCGATTTTTGGCAAAGTGATGCGGCTGCATTTGTTTGGGCAGGTGTCGCGGACGCTGGCGACGCTCTTGCACAACGGGGTGCCGGTGTTGACCTCGCTGGAAATAACCGAACAGATCATTTCCAACAGCATCGTGCGCGATGCGATCACCAAAGCCAGGCAGGAAGTGTCGGATGGCAAGACGCTGGCGCAGCCGCTGGCGCGGAGCAAACTCTTCCCGCAATTGATGGTGGATTTGATCCAGATTGGCGAGGAAACCGGGGACGTGCCCGGAGCGTTGAACAACCTTGCGGAGACCTACGAGAACGAGTTGTCGCTCGCGTTGAAAGTGATGACGAACATGATCGAGCCGGTGATCATCTGCGTGATGGCGCTGGGGGTTGGGTTTTTGCTCATCAGCGTGCTTTCGGCCCTGTTCGCCATAACGTCAAGCATAACGATGCGGTGAAAACGCGGTTCAACAAGGCGGCGGGGTTTACCCTGATCGAGATCATGATGGTCGTGGCGATCATCGGGCTGACTTTGACGATGGGCCTGCCGTCCTTTGTGCGGGTCCTCAAAAAGGAAGGGATGCGCAAGGCCGAATGCGACCTGATCGAGGCCTGCCAGTCGGCGCGCAGGGCGGCCATCATGAACAATCAAACCACCGACCTGGTGTTGTATCCGGTGGAGGGCGGGTTTGAAGTGCCCGGCGCTTTCGAGCGCACGCAACTGCCGGACGACATCGTCATTGACACCTTGGGAGTCAATTTTATCGAGTCCAAGGGGTTGGACCAGGCGCGCGTGCATTTTTTCCCGAACGGGACAAGCGACGAGTTGACGATCGTGCTTCATGGGGGGGACGGCTCGTATCGGGAAATTGATCTGGACACCGTCGCGGCATTGCCGGTGGTAAAGGTGATACGATGAAATTGGGCTTACAGAAGGGGGTCGGAGGAACCGCTTTCACACTGATCGAGGTGATGCTGGCGATCACGATATTCTGCATGGCGATGTTTGCGATTCTGGGTGCGATGGGCGGGATGCTCCATGCGGCGGCGGTCCTGCGGAGCAACGGACCGACGGCGGGCATGGTGGCGGCGCAATTGTCGGCCACCAACCAACTGGAGGAAGGCAGCGAGACGGGCGGATTCGAAGATGTCCCGATCTATGAGGGCTACAAATGGGTCTATGATTGCCGCGAGGTAGCGACCAACGGATTGTACCAGGTCGATTTCGTGGTGGTGGATCCCGGCGGGAACCAATGCTCGACCTTGAGCGCGCTGTTTTACCGGCCCGAGACGGCTCAAGGGCAACACCTTGGATTGCAACCGCAGCGCTGAAGCATGAGCCGCCACACCACCAGCGCCACGGAGTCCGCCGCCTTTACGCTGATTGAAGTGTGCCTGGCGTTCACGATTTTTTCCCTTGTCATGATCAGCGTCATTGCGTGCTGGAAGTGCATCGTCAACGGCAAGATCATAGCCGAGGCGGCGGCGGCGTCGGCGCAACGGGCGCGCATCGGGATAAAATCGGTTGAGGAGGCGCTGGAGTGCGGGGAAATCTCATCGCAGAACATCCAGTATTTCGCGTTTTTGACGGACACGAGCGAGAAGTATGCGAGCCTGAGCCTGGCCGCGCGGTTGCCGGCGGCGTTTCCCGGCTCCGGGTTATTCGGGGACAATGTGATGAGGCGGGTGACGTTTACGGTGGAGCCGGACGAGAATCGGGTGAACAACCTGGTGATGAATCAATCGCCATTGCTGGAGGCGCTGGACGCGGTGAACACCCCCTACCCCATCGTGCTGGCGCGGGATGTCAACGTGTTCATGCTGGAATTCTGGTCGGACAAGAACGCGGAGTGGGAAGTGTCATGGGACCCGACCAACCAGTTTCCGCCGCTGATCCGGGTGACGGTGGGGGTAGGACACTCGGAGGACCATCCCGACGCTCCATTTGACGTGATCGTGCGAACGGTCGCGATGCCCGCAACCACCCATTGAAAACCTGCCCTTACATTGCATCGCCGCGCGCCGGGTTTGCGCTGATCCTGGTGATGCTGACGATCATCACATTGACATCTCTGGTGGCGTCGCTGGCGCTGTCGATGAGCACGGAGGTGCGGCTGGCGCGCAACGCGGACTACGACGTTGAGCTGGAATGGATGGGGCGATCGGGGATCGAACTGGCCCGCTACGCTTTGGGCAACAAGTGCGCGGACCAGAAAGGGATTGACGCGTTGAACCAGTTTTGGGCTGGAGGCACGGCGCCGTGCAGCAACAGCATCCCGGAGATTTCGCTGACCGACGTGCCGCTGGGGCACGGGCGCATCTCGGTTACCATTGAGGACATGGAGAGGAAATGGGACATCAACCTTGTGGCCAACTCGCGCCAACCGCAAATGGCGGTGGTGATGCAACGGGCGCTGGCGGAGGTGGGGGTGACCGACGCGGCGCTGGCCTCGACCATATCGGATTCCATCTGCGACTGGTGCAATCCGAGCAGCACGGCGCGGTTCAGCGGCGCCAAGGACGACTATTACATGCACTTGAACCCGCCCTATTATTGCAAGAACGGGCCGATCGACGATTTGTCAGAGTTGCTGCTGATCAAAGGGATCACACCGGAGATTTATTGGGGATCCAACTCCACCAACCACCCCCTTTCAGCCTTTCAGCAGCACGGAGGCGGTGCGTTCGATCAACCGGCCTCCGCTCGCGGGATTGGCTTTGGCAACAAGGACGAGCCGGTTTTTCCCGTCGGCCTGCAAGAGTTGTTTTCCCCGATGGGCGGCAAGCTCAACGTCAACACGGCGTCCGTGAAAACGCTGGAATTGATTCCGGGCATCGACGAAAACGCGGCGGAGGAAATCATCCGGCGTCGGGCGGGGCCGGACGGGATCGATGGGACCGAAGACGACGCGCCATATCAGAACGTAGGGGAAATCAACAGCGGGATGCCGAGCGGGGGCGCCCCTGCGAACGTGCCCGGCGCGCCTCCGGGCGGATTGGCGGCCCAGGGTCTGTCGGCGTTCTGCGATGTGCGCAGCTACGTGTTCAAGGTGCGGGTTGAGGCGAAGATCAACGACTACACACGCATCTTCTACGGCATCGTCAGCCGGGCCGGCGCAAGCGGCCAGCAGATTAAATGCGTGAAGTTCTATTGGGAGTAGGGTCCGGAGTTGGCCGCATCTTAATACGACCAGAATGGGAATGCGGAGAGATCGGGAGGAGAAGGTGGCTGGCGAGACGCCAGCCACGGGCGACCGGGACGGATCGCGCTACCCAAACTGAGGAACCGGCGTGATGTAATGGTGGCTGTGTCAAGATGCGTCCCCCCGGCGGGCAGGCCCGCCTTGACCGACGACCTTGACTTGGAGCGGAGTCACCTTGACTCACCTTGACCAGGCTTGACTTCTTGTTGACGCCAAGGGGGTGGCAAAGGAGCTAAGGTTATGAATATAAGGAGGTTGCAACGCATTAAGGGATGCCTTGACCAACCTTGACTGGCACCTTGACCCAGGCTTGAC
>JBEKSF010000035.1:0-46220 GCA_049517295.1 Verrucomicrobiota bacterium | reverse complement strand
ATGCAGATACACAGCGTCGAGACAAAGGCCGGCATGGCGATCTCCTGGGCGCCATCCAGAATCGCGTCATCCAGCGGCTTGCCCGAGGCCATGTGGCGGTGGATGTTCTCGATGGCCACCGTCGCGTCATCGACCAGGATGCCAACCGCCAGCGCAAGACCGCCCAAGGTCATCAGGTTGATCGTCTCGCCAAGCGCGCTCAGAACGGCAATGGAACTAAGGACCGAAAGCGGAATGGACAAGGCGATGATCAAGGTGCTGCGCCAGGAGCCGAGAAAAAGCAGGATCATCAGCGCCGTCAGCGCCGCCGCGATGGCTCCTTCACGAACGACACCGGAAATGGCGGCGCGGACGAAAATGGATTGATCGGCGAACTCGCTGACTTTCAGTTCGGGGGGCAAACCGCGAAGGATGCGCGGCATGGCCTCTTTCACGCCGCGAACCACGTCCAGCGTGGAAGCCGCCCCGCTCTTGTAGATCGTCAGCAATGCGCCGCGGACGCCATCATTGCGCACCACGTTCTGCTGGGGCCAGTAGCCATCCCGCACCTGGGCTACGTCGCCCACTCGGATGACCGCGCCATCGACGGTCTTGATCGGCAAATTCGCCAGCTCGGCCATTACCCGCGGGCTGGTGTTCAATTCAACGGCGAATTCCGAGCCGCCGATCTTCGCGGTGCCGCTGGGATAGACCAGATTTTGGACGTTGATGGCGTTGATGACATCCACTGGGGCCAGGTTCTTGGCCTTGAGCGCAGGCAGGTCCAGGTCCACCGAAACCAGCCGCGATTTGCCCCCGTAGGGCCATGGCATGGACGCCCCGCGCACCGTGGCCAGGCTGACGCGAATCTGGTTGGCGCTAATGTCGAAAATTTCCTGTTCGGAGAGTTTGGAGCTGCTGATGCTGTATTGGAGAATCGGGACCGTCGAAGCGCTATAGCGGATGATCAGCGGCGGCGTCGTGCCGGGGGGCATCGAACGCAACATCGTCTGCGAGCTGGCTGTCACTTGCGCCAGGCCGGCGTCCACCGACGTTCCCTCGCGAAAGTAGATTTTGACGACCCCGATGCCGTTGTAAGCGGTAGATTCCGTATGCTCCATGTCGCCGACCGTGGTCGTCAGGGCCCGCTCTTCGATGTAGTTCATCCGCTGCTCCATCTCCTGCGCATCCAGGCCGGTGTAGCTCCAGATGACACTGACCACCGGGATGTTGATGTTCGGGAAAATGTCGATCGGCATGCGCCGCAGCACGAAAGGCGTCAGCAGCAGCAACACCAGCGCTCCCACCACGAACGTGTAGGGACGGCGAAGAGCTAGACGGACTATCCACATCTTATTGCTTCTAATATGTCGTCCAACTCCCTTAACCTCACCTGTTTATGTCAAAACCTTGCCCTTTTTTGTCCCGTCGCCGAATTGTTCTGCTTCGTCGCCGCTGACGAATCAGGTTTCATGCCTTCACCGACCACAAGCGGCACCATCAGAGTCGGGCAGGGAGCGCCTTTGAGGACACTGACCGCGGTGCTGCCCATAATGAACCGCGCCACCTTGCTGCGGTCGTGGTGGTATCCCATCACAATGAGATCGATGTTTTGCTCCCGCGCTGTGTCCAGGATTGCTCCGCCATAGGAGCCGGTGAGCGGCACAATCTCCGCTTCGACGCCAGCTTCCCGCGCTTGCTCCACCAGGGGCTGCAACTGTTGTCGGACATTGTCCTGACAACCTGTGACCCATTGTTCGTACGTTTCCGCCGGCAGGAAGCCGAGTGTGTTCACCAGGGCCGCGTCATCCACGTGGACCAGAAAAAGCTTTGCGCCCGTTTTTCGCGCGATGCACAGCCCGTGGGTAAAGAGAGCCGGGGAGTCGGCTGACAAATCGAGCGCGATCAAAATGCGCTTGCAACAATCCACCGGATCGCAGGATGGAAGGTTCCGTGCCCAGGCAACGTGCTCTAACATAAATGACCTTTCTCGTTTCTATGATCGACTATTCTGTTCCTGCATGAGGCGTGCCAAACGAACGTGCCGGAAATCACGGGGCCAAAATCATTCCCTCCAACGAGCCTTTGGGAAAACTGCGAAGAGTTGCAACTGGGTTGCGAAATATTGGCGCGAAACACACTTGCGAACCCGTTGGTTTGCGGGAAATCCTTGGGCGCAGTTTTTGGCACGACAATTGATGCATCAATTGAATTGATATGGAACGAATTAACCCAACGACCAAATTAGGCAAATTGCTCGACTGGTGCGCCCAAAAGAAGGCAACGGACCTGCATGCGCAGGCCGACAGGCGTTATGCCATTCGCATCGACGGAAAACTGGAGCGGATTGCGCCGGAGCAATTTCCGGTGCCGTCGAACACCGACATTATTGCCATGCTGCGCGAGGCATTCTCCGACTCGATTCACGAGAAAATCGAACGGCTGCTGGAGATGGATTTCAGTTTTTTGTGCGGCGAAATGCGCTACCGCGCCAACTTCAGCAAACAACAGGGCAAGCAATCCTTTTCCTTCAGGGTGGTGCCGCAGACCATAATCAAATTTGAGGACCTCAGACTGCCGACAACCATTATTGACCTGATCCGCGAACCGCGCGGCTTGATCATGATCACCGGCGCCGCCGCCCAGGGCAAAAGCACCACCGTGCGCGCCATTCTCCAGCATCTCAATGAAACAGCCGCCTTGCGAATCATCACCATTGAAGACCCGATCGAATACCTGTTTCAGGAGATCAAGTGCCAGTTCGAACAACGCGAAGTCGGCGTGGACACCAACTCATTTTCGGATGGCATTCGCAATGCCGTCCGCCAGGACCCGGACGTTATCTTTCTTGGCGAAATCCGCGACCGCGAAAGCATCCTGGCGGGAATGCAGGCGGCGGAAACCGGAGATTTGGTCTTGACCACCCTGCATGCCGACTCCGCCCCGCAAGCCATCGAGCGGTTGCGGCAATTCTATCCGGTGCAGGACCAGGCCAACGTAAGCGCGCTGCTGGCCCGCAGTTTGAATGCCGTTGTTTGTCAGCGGTTGATACCGAGCGTCGCCGGCAAACGCATTCCGTGTCTTGAAATCATGAAACGCAACATGGGCATTCAGGACTGCATTGCCCGCAATGACATGGCTCTTCTGGCCGGACACATCGAGGCTTCAACCCACGAGGGCATGCACAGCTTTGATCAATACCTGATGCAACTGCTCCAAAGCCGCTACGTGACCGAGGCCGTCGCCAAACACTACGCAAACAACTGGAGCAAGGTCGAAATGGAGATGAAGGGTTTTGTCCCATCGACCTCCGGAATCCTCAAACCCTGACCCTATGCCAACACTCTTACTGGTCCTGTTTTATGCCGGTCTCGTTGTTCTCATGCTCTGCGTCCAGGCGGCGCGATGGCTGGCCTCGATCTGTCAAAATACTCACACCAACCTCCGCACCGCCTGCGAAGACGGGGCCAAAAGTCTCGGAGCCTGTTTTAAAAATCGCCCGGTCATGGGACCGGGCCTGCAAAAGACCGGATTCCGGTCGTTTCCTGTAGGCCGCGTGCCCCCACGCGGCGTCTCCAACTCTGCATGAACGAGCGAAAGAGTTTTCCCGTCACGTCTGACAACAACAGTGGCGGGAGGGCGTTCCATATTGATCGCAATGGTCGAAATCAATTCAGGTCGAACACGAGCACCTGCGATGGACGAGTAGCGCCAAGTTCGATCGTGCGCTCATCCGATAGTGCGGCGCCGTCGCCGCCCTTCAGCGTCTGTCCGTTGAGCGTCAATTCGCCTTCCGCAACGTGGACCCACCCGTGTCGTTTCGGCGCAAATGAGTGGGTGATGCGGTCGCCGGGCGCGAGCTTGCCCAGCCAGAGGTCCGCGTCCTGGTTGGTGGCAATGGATCCGCCGCGCGCGCTCTTGCTTGCAACAAGGTGGAGTAAGCCCGACGACGCGCCGGCAAAGGACTTCTCCGCGTAACGCGGTGTCACACCCATGCGATCGGGCAGAATCCAGATTTGCAGCAAATGCGCCGCTTCTTCCCGCGATGGATTAAACTCGCTGTGCTCCACCCCGGTGCCCGCCGCCATGTATTGCATCTCGCCAGTCTTGATGACGCGCCCGTTGCCCATCGAGTCGCGATGCTCCAGCGCGCCGCTAAGAATGTAGGTGATGATTTCCATGTCGCGATGCGGATGCGTGCCGAAGCCCATGCCTGGCATCACCAAATCGTCGTTGATGACCCGCAGGCTGCGAAAGCCCATCCACTGTGGGTCGTAGTAGTCCGCAAAACTGAATGTGTGATATGTGTCCAGCCAGCCGTGTTCGGCGTGGCCCCGGTCGTTCGCTTTTCGAATCATTAACATGCCAATACCGTGCCACCCAACCCGCCAACCTGGGAAAGACTTTGTGTCTTGTCTTAGCATAACCAAAAGGCACACTCGGCACCGCATGGAGTTGCGGCATCTCCGATACTTCGTCGCGGTGGCCGAGATGGAGAACGTCTCTCGCGCCGCGCTCAAATTGCATGTCTCGCAGCCCGCCTTGAGCCGGCAAATCCGTGACCTCGAGGACGAACTGGGCTTTCCGCTGCTGGAACGGAGCGCCAAATCCGTGCGGCTTACCGAGGCGGGCCGCGTGTTCCTTGCCGAATCAAAGTCCGTCCTGCATCGCGCCGAGGAGGCGGTGACGGCGGCGCGCACTGTGGCCACGGGGAGTCGCGCCGAACTTCACGTTGGCTATGCGCCAACCCTGACGGCGCGCATCCTGCCGCCGGCACTGCGGGCGTTTCAGTCCGCCATGCCCAACGTGCGGGTCAAGCTTCACGACTTGTCCACGGAGGAAATGCTGGCCGGGCTGCGCGAACGAAAATTGCACCTTGCGTTCACGGTGCGTCCGGCCCCCGCCGCGCTGCGTGGACTGCGATTTGAAGAACTGATGCTTGAACCGCTGCGCCTGGCCGTCGCGCCGGCTCATGCACTCGCCCGTCGTCGCGTCGTGTCGCTCGCCGACGCGTTACGCGAGCCGTTCGTGGTTTACAGCCGCAAGGATTATCCGGACTATCACGAATTGCTGGCCACCGTTTTCAGCACCGTTGGCGCCCAGCCGCGCATTGCGGAAGAACACGACGGCGTCTCCAGCCTGGTTTCCGCCATCGCCGCCGGCAATGGCGTGGCGATGGTGCCGGACTCCATAAACTGCCTCGCGGGCGCTCGCTTGAAGCTCCTGTCGTTATCCCCCGACCCGAAGCCATTGATCATCGGCGTTATCCTGCCCAGGGACGGTGCGGACGCTGCCGCAAGAAGTTTCCTGGATCAGATGAGAGAAGCCGTTCCAAGACAATAACGCCCGATCGCGGCGGATTCAGTCGTTAATTTGAGATAAGTTATGAACGTGAACCTGAGGCCGTTTGATTTACTGCAAAAGGTGCGCCGGCAAAGTCCCCTGGTGCATCATCTGACAAACTGGGTGACCATCTATGACTGCGCCCAAATCGTCAAAACGATTGGCGCCTCGCCTGTCATGGCGCACGCGCCGGAGGAGGTGGCCGACATGGCACGGATCGCTTCCGCCTTGGCGCTGAACATCGGGACCTTGACCGTGGAATTGGTGGAGGCGATGAAGATCGCCGCCGCCAGCGCCAACCGCAAAGGCATCCCGGTGGTTTTGGATGTTTGCGGCGCCGGCGCCACGGAATTGCGGAATCGCAAGGCCCTGGAGCTTTTGGATCAAGTCAAGGTGAATATCATCAAAGGCAACGCCTCTGAAATTGCCCGTGTCAGCGGCGTCAACGTTCGCACCAAAGGCGTTGACGCCACCGAAGTCGAAGCCGATCCGGTTTCACTGGCGCAAACGTTTGCCGCTCAACGCGACGCCACGGTCGTGATCACGGGCAAAGTGGATCTTGTTGCGGACAAGAAGGGGGTTTATCGCGTTATCAATGGAGACGCGCTGATGACGCGCGTTGTTGGCACGGGTTGCATGGCGACATCGGTGATCGCCGCGTTCGCCGCGGTGGAGGCTGATCTGCGCAGGGCCGCGGCGTGCGGCTTGGCCTGTTATGGAATCGCGGCGGAATTGGCGGCGAAAAAATCGCGCGGTCCCGCGTCATTCAAAAATGCGCTGTTTGACTGCCTGTACAATCTTGACGAAGCAACAGCTGCAAAAATGCAACGCATTGAATGTTGAGAGGGAAATGACGAATCGGACCCGCCATCAAGCTTGACGTCCTGCCCTCCAGTGCTCCAATGAATCGCGTGACATACGCGAAATCTGTCGTGTTCGCATTGATCCTCGCCCGCTGGGCCGCCAAACTGTTGCTTGCGCGTTTGAACCAGCGCCATGTCCGCGCCCACGCCGGGGCCATTCCGCCGGCCTTCCAAGGCATCATCGACCCGCCCACCTATGCCAGGTCTGTCCAATACACGCTTGCTCGGGGCCGATTGGACCAGATCCAAACGACTTACGATGCGGTAACCCTCGCCGTTGCGCTCTTCAGCGGAGTTTTGCCCTGGGCGTTGAGTCTCTTCACGCACTGGCTCGGCGCTTCCGCGTGGTCCATGTCTGCTTGCCTCTTCTCAGTGGGCATCGCGCTCGCAGTGCTTGCCCTGCCGTTCGACTGGTATGATCAGTTCAAGCTTGAGCAACGCTTCGGCTTCAACACCACGACTCCCAGACTCTGGTGGACTGACCGCATCAAGGGGCTGCTCCTTGCCATCCTGCTTGGCGGCCCGATGCTCGTTCTCATCCTGAAAATCGTGGACTGGGCCGGGACGGCATGGTGGCTGTGGTCGTGGGGCGCGCTGCTCGCTTTCCAGTTCATCATGTTTATCCTGGCGCCGGTTGTGATTCTTCCGCTCTTCAACAAGTTCTCCCCGCTGCCGGAGGGCAGCCTGCGTGATCGCCTCCTCGCCCTCGGCCAACGCACCGGCTTCCTCGCTAGAACCATTCAGGTCATGGACGGCAGCAAACGGTCGCGTCATTCGAACGCCTTCTTTACCGGCTTTGGACGCTTCCGCAAAATCGTGCTCTTCGACACCTTGGTTCAACAACTCACTGAGCGTGAATTGGAAGCCGTCCTCGCCCACGAAATCGGCCATTACAAGAAAAAGCACATTCCCAAGATGCTCCTCGGGTCCGCCGTCAGTTCACTCGCCGGTTTCTGGCTTCTGTCATTTCTCGCCAAGCAGCAGTGGTTTTATCTCACCTTCGGTTTTGCGCCGGGCAATATGGCTGCGGCTCTGTTGCTCTTTGCGCTGCTCGGCGGGCTTGTTGGTTTCTGGTTCTCGCCCGTCGCGCATTGGTGGTCCCGCCGCTACGAATACCAGGCCGACGCCTACGCCGCGCAGACCTTGAATGAGCCGCAATCCCTCATCAGCGCCCTCCGCAAGCTCAACGAAAAAAACCTCAGCAACCTTACGCCGAGTCCGCTCTACAGCGGATTCCATTATTCACACCCAACCTTGCTTGAGCGTGAGCGGGCGTTAATCACGCAAAGGCCTGCGTGAGCCTGATTGCATGCAAAACCGTGAAATAAAATTCCCGACCTCGTTGCAGGTGACAGAACAGCGGATTGATCTATCCGCTCTGTCCACAAAGCAGATGGATTTTTACTTGAATTTCTTTTATGATATTGTGGACATTTACAAGGCCGGCAACAAACACAGGTTTGTTATTGGCATCGCCGGCCCAACGGGAGCCGGCAAGTCAGTGGTTGCCCTTTTGCTGAAGGACATGGCAAGGCAGGCTGGTTTGCCGTTTGCCTTGGAGGCGATAACCATTGATGCCTATCACTATCCAAACAGTTTTTTGAATTCACATTTTTCGGGGGGCGAACCATTGAAAAAGGTGAAGGGACGTTTTGACACGTACGATGCAAAAGAGCTGGCAAAGGACCTTAAAGCGTTTGCATTGGAAGAAACCGTCTCATTTCCGACATACTCACGCAAATTGCATGATCCAGTAAGGAACGGCATTGTTATAGAAACCAAAGAAGCCCTGCTCATTGTCGAGGGTCTTTGGCTTCTCTATGATAAAGCCGGATGGGACGCGGTCGGCTCGCTTTTGGATTATTCCATTTTCATTGACGCGGACAAAGGGCGGGCGAAAGAACCGGTTCTCAAGCGACATATTACCGGGGGAAGGACTTTGGAGGATGCTTTAAGGCATTACGAACGCGTGGATGCCAGGAATTCTGATTTAGTGCTCGCGACCGGGCATAAGGCGAATAAAGTGATCCCTCCGTATTATTCGATTCAGTGAAGTCCAAACCCTTCAGAGATGGGGTTTCGGCTTGCTCCACGAACTGGCGCGGAAAAGCTTGCGGTTAATTCTGTTGTTTGTTAATTCCTCAGTTCATTGATCTCGACGCTCAACGCCAGTTACAACAAGGGTTACGTGTGGCTCGTCTCCGTCGTCGCGGCGATGGGTGGATTGCTCTTCGGATGGGATTGGGTCGTCATCGGCGGCGCAAAACCGTTCTTTCAGAGATATTTCGAGTTGACCGGCGCGGCGCAAATCGGCTGGGCCAATAGTTGCGCCCTGATTGGTTGCCTGGCCGGCGCGTTGGCGGCGGGCGCGCTAAGCGACAAGTTCGGCCGCAAACGGTTGCTGATCATCGCCGCCCTGCTCTTTGCGGTGACTTCCGCCGGCAATGCCCTTTCCCGCGATTTCTCCGTCTTCATCGCCTGGCGGATCTTCGGCGGTGTCGCAATCGGTCTGGCCTCAAATCTGTCTCCGATGTATATCGCTGAAGTCGCGCCCGCGCGGATGCGCGGTCAGTTGGTATCCATCAATCAACTGACTATCGTCATCGGCATTCTCCTGGCTCAATACATCAACTGGTTTCTGGTGCGCAATCTTCCGGCGGGCGCCACCGACGAATTCATTCGCCATTCCTGGTTCGGCCAGCAGGGGTGGCGCTGGATGTTCGGCCTGACCGCGGCGCCCGCGTTGCTGTTCTTCATTGGGATGTTACTCGTTCCCGAAAGTCCGCGGTGGCTGGCCCAGCACGGACTGCACGAACGCGCTCTGCGCATCTTGACCAAAATCGGCGGCGCAAAGTACGCTGACGCCTCACTCGACGAAATCAAGTCAACCCTGACGCCCAAAGAAGTCCAGCGGGTGCGTTTCGCCGATTTGCTTGAGCCTAAAATGCGCAAAGTGCTCGTGCTGGGAATCGTCCTCGCTTTGTTCCAGCAATGGTGCGGGATTAACGTCATTTTCAATTATGCCGAGGAGATTTTCCGCGTTGCGGGCTATGACATTTCCACGGTGCTCAAGAACATCGCCTGGACTGGCTCGGTGAATTTGGTTTTCACGCTCGTCGCGCTGGCGGTGATCGACCGCGCCGGCCGGCGCCCGCTGATGCTGCTCGGTTCCGGGGGACTGGCGGCGATCTATCTCGCCCTGGGGTTTTGCTACTGGAACGGCGTCAAAGGGGGGGCCATGCTGCTGCTGGTGCTGGCCGCCATCGGCTGCTATGCGATGTCCCTGGCGCCGGTGGTATGGGTGGTCATTTCGGAGATTTTTCCAAATCGCATTCGCGGGGCGGCGATGGCGGTTGCGGTTTCCGCGTTGTGGATCGGCTGTTTTACGCTCACTTTCTCCTTTCCCATTCTGAACGGGTGGCTCGGTTCGGCTGGAACTTTCTGGCTCTACGCGGCCGTTTGCGTTGCGGGGTTTCTGTTCATCCAATTCAAGCTGCCCGAAACCAAAGGCAAATCGCTCGAGCAGCTTGAAAAGGAATTGGTGGACTAGATAACAGACAGAGCGCATGAGTAAAACGACACCCAATGACAGCGAATCACTTCCACCCGGCGGCGATTCAGCTATGGGATGGCCCAGAACCTCTTGAACAATAATCCTCCTTTGTTCAGGAGGAGTATGTCCGGCCAAGGAAATCGCCTTGCTCGCGTTAATTCAGTCACTCCCGTTGAAATACTGTGTAGCGATAAATCCCGAAAGATCGCATGTTCTGCCAGCGCATGTTGTTGCCGGTTTCGTCCCCGTTCAAACGGCGACCGGGCACCCAGCGGCCATCCCCGTTCATGCTCTCGTCAAAGCTCCCCAGAAATACTCTGCCCGGCCCGGGTTGGTTCGGCGTGAAGGTGATGCTCATGGGCCCACCCACAAATACATACTCGCCGGGAGCTGAATTGATGACCAGGCGGGCGGGTGATGTGTTGGTAAAACCAGAACGCCCGCCGAATTCCCCGAAGCCGCCACCGCCACCACGGCGGCCACCGCCTTGGCCTCCAGCGCCGAAACTGATCTTTAAAGTGTAATCTCCCAGCTTCAATTCTTGCGGTGGAGCGTTCGTGTCATCCATCGGCTGCAGCAAGGCAATCGTGCCCTTGCCTTGATTATCGAGAATCACTGGCGCCAGGTAATCCAGGATGGCATAAGTCTGGGCTAGGGGGTCCGGTGTTGGCGACCCATTGGTGCCCTGGCTCTGCTCCCGGCCACCGCCCCTGCCTTCAATCCCAAACGGTGAAAACCCGATGGCGTTGAACTTCAAGTAAGCAAGGAGGGCATTTGCCGGGGCCGGCCCCCTGCCGTTGGCTTCGGGAATAAACAGCGGATTGCCATTCCGCGTAAAGCGTTCGCACGTCTCGGCGAACTGCGGCACGTAAAGGTCCGGCGCCAGGATGTCTATGCTCGGGGCGCCAAACCGCCACACGTCATGCACTTGAGGCTCCGGGCATCCGCTGGGATACTCCCCAGGCCGCGGGCAGCCGGGCTGCTGCAGCCAGGTGTTGACATACATCGGGATGTCATATTCCGCCTTGCCTGCGCCGGCCACTTTGTTGACGTACTTCGAGTAACGCCAGGCCATGAAAATTTCGTCAACCGGCCAACTCAACTGCCGCCACAGGGTGTCTTTTTCCTCTTGTGTCAAGTCGTCGAATCGTTTGGCCGAGTCCGGCTTGCCCGGACCGAACACTTCCTCCCATGTGCCCGATGTCTTGAAGCCGTTGGTGGCCCACAGATCGCGCAGTTCCGGCGCCAGGGTTTTCTTGTGCTGCACGAGATAGCTCATCAAATCCTTGGGCACCGGCTTGGCAAAGGCCTCGTTCGCGGCGGCTATGTGGTCGCGCGAGTCGCCGAGGACGCCGACCTCGTTCTCCACCTGCATCATGAGGACTGTGTGCTCCTTGCCGTCCACTTCACGGATATGGCGCATCAATGCGGCGTAAGCGCGTGCGTCCGCATCACGAGTGGCGTCGCCAAAGGTGGAGAGAATGTTCAAGGTCTTGCCGGTGCGGTCTTTGACCCAAGGGAAACGCTGCGGGTCGGTCTTTACCCAGTAAGGCTGGTAGGACGACTCGCCGTTCTTCCAGCTTCCGAACCAAAGGAAAACCAGGCGCAGGTGATTCTGCCGGGCGTCCTGGATGCAATCGTCAACGGAAGTGAAATCGAAACGGCCTTCTTGCGGCTCGATCAGTTCCCACGAAACCACCGCCAGCACGGTATTGAGATTCCGTTGCGCGAGCTGGGGCCAGATCGGTTTCATGTATTCACGGCTCGATGAACTGGAATTGTGCAATTCGCCGCCCAGAATCAGGAATGGTTTGCCATCCACCACCAGTTGGCGCACCCCGTGCCGGGTTTCCAAGTGCGGCCGCGAGATGTCCGCCGCCGCTCGTGCCGTCTCCAGGAACGCAAAGTGCGTGGTGGCCAGCGCCAGGCAAATGGCTAGGAGGTTTGTTTTCATCGTCGTATCATTCTTTTGGGTGTTTAGTGCTATGGTTGCAAACTTGGACTTATCTATTAACTCTTCTTAGAATACAAAGGTAGATTCATTAGTTTTGCAAGAAGTTTAATTCTGCACCGACGCTCCACCTTGTGGAATTGACTGCTGCCAGCGAGCGTTTAGAATATCAGGCATGAAACGAATGAGTGAAGCAGTCATCTGCCCAACCCCGTAGCGGGAGAAGAACACGATGAATTCCAATTGCAGCCGCCGCCAATTCCTTAAACGTTCCGCCTTTGCCACCGGCGCTTTGGCGCTGGCTCCGGGCGGAATCCTGCGCGCCCAGACCGCGGCCAAACGCACGGCCGTGGACGAAGTAACCCTTGGGCACACCGGCATCAAACTCAGCCGCCTCGGCATGGGCACCGGCAGCAGCGGTGGCCAAGTGCAAAAGGCCCTTGGCCGGGATGGGTTCACCAAACTCATCCATTATGCTTACGATCAGGGCATCCGCTACTTCGACTGTGCCGAAGCCTACGCCACCTTTTCCTGGATAGCCGGCGCCATCAAAGGACTGCCGCGCGAGAGACTCTTCCTCCAGTCCAAAATAGGCCGTCAATCCGACGACGTGCTCGCCGCCATTGATCGCCATCGCAAGACTTTCAACACCGATTATATTGACAGTATGCTGATCCATTGCATGGTCAAAAACGGCTGGACGGACGAATGGAAGCGCATGATGGAGGGCTTTGACCAAGCGAGGGAGAAAAAGTGGGTTCGGGCCAAAGGCGTCTCTTGCCACAGTCTGCCCGCCTTGCGCACCGCTGTTGCTTCGGATTGGACACAGGTCCACTTGGTGCGTGTTAACCCCCAGGGCCGCCGCGTGGACGGCATGGAGGAAATAGGCTGGGACAACAACGACCCGGGGCATGACATCACGCCCGTGCTGGCCGAGTTAAAAAAAATGCGCGCCCAAGGCCGCGGCGTCATCGGCATGAAAATCATCGGCGATGGCCAGTTCCTCCGTCCGGAAGACCGCGAAAAATCCATCCGCTTCGCCATATCCCGTCCGGAACTTGACGCTGTCGTCATCGGATTCAAGAACACCGACGAGATAGACGAGGCGATCCAACGCATGAACCGGGCGCTGGCCACACCGGCCTGAGAGCCTATTTGGATCAAAGCCCGGACTCAGTTTTTCTCCATTGGGACTCCACATTCGTTTTCGCCATCCGCCAGACACCGATTTACAAACCTTAAATGCCAACAAACGAAGACGACTAAATGAATATGAAAAGTGCATTTCTTAAACTGGTCTTGGTTGCCGTTTGCGCGGCATCGGCCTTCAACTCTTACTCTGCCGACACGCCAATGACCCCCACGACTCCCCCTTTGCTGCCGGGCAAGGGACCGGCACAACACCCGTTTCTCTATGCCGGCGAATGGGACACGCGCAAACCGCAGGAGCAGTCCATATTCATCGTCCGTGAAGGCAAGATCGTCTGGCAGTATTCCATGCCGATAAAAACCGCCGGGGGCGGAAACCAGGAGTTCGACGACGCGACGCTGTTGTCCAATGGCAACGTGATTTTTTCCCGCATGTCCGGAGCGGGAATGGTCAGCCCGGACAAGAAGCTCCTGTGGGATTATCCGGCTCCGCCCGGAACCGAAATCCACTCGTGCCAGTCCGTCGGCAAGGACCGCGTCTTGATCATGCGCAACGGCAATCCGGCGCAGGCAATGATCATCAACACGGCGACGGGACACATCGAAAAGGAAATCCCCATTCCAACCCCCGTCACCGGCACCCACGGCCAGTTCCGGCACATTCGCATGACCAAAGCGGGTACGTTGCTGGTGCCGCACCTTGGGGAAGGCAAAGTCGTCGAGTATGACCTGGACGGCAAGGTCCTCTGGTCGGTTGAAGCCAAATCACCTTGGCAGGCGGTGCGACTCAACAACGGCAACACGCTGATCGCGGGGGACTGGAGCCGCTACGCGCGGGAAGTCAATCCGAAGGGAGAGACGGTGTGGGAGTTCACGCAGGCAGACGTGCCCAATTACAAGCTGGGCAACATTCAGACGGCCGACCGGCTGGCCAACGGCAACACGGTGGTGTGCTGCTGGATCGCCGGGGACAACAACACGTCACACTGGCCGGGCACCGTGCAGGTCATCGAACTCACTCCAGACAAGAAAGTCGTTTGGGCTTTGTCTTCGTGGATAGACCCGGACCTTGGGCCAGCCACCTGCATCCAGATTCTCGATGAACCAGGCGCGCTGGAAGACGCCCAGCGTTGATGCTTCTGCGGTGCGTCAAAAAAAATGCAATTCCCAATCAATACCCCGTGAGAATCCAACGTTGAACAAATAGCCCGCTCAGTTATTTTGCCCCCCCATGACGAACATCAAGCAATGGGTCGCTCCAATGGCGGCCTCGATCATCCTGATCAGTGGGCACTGCCTGCCCGCCCAAGACTGGCCGCAGTGGCGCGGCGTCAATCGCGACGGCAAGACCGGCCCGTTCGCCGCCCCTTCGGCATGGCCGACAAACCTGACGGAAAAATGGAAGGTCAACGTGGGCAAAGGCGACGCCACCCCCGCCCTGGTCGGGACGAACCTGTACGTCTTTACCCGCCAGGGAACCGATGAGGTGCTGTTGTGCCTGGATTCCGCCACCGGCCAAACACGGTGGAAGTCACAGTACGCGGCCGACTTCGTTGTGGGAGGACCGGCGGTCGGACATCCGGGACCGAGAAGTTCCCCCGTTGTCGCCGACGGCAAGGTCTGCACCTTGGGGGTTGGTGGCATCCTCTCTTGCTTTGACGCCGCCAGCGGTGTGCTCCATTGGCGCAAGCAGTCCACCAACGATTACCTCGGCATTCCCTACAAGTCCGACTCCTCCATGTCCCCCATCGTGGAGGAGGGGCGGTGCATCGTGCATGTCGGTGTAAAGACCAATGGAGCCATAATCTCATTCGACCTGGCCAGCGGCGAGCCCAAGTGGAAATGGGACGGCGACGGCCCGGCGAATTCCTCCCCAGTGACCATGACGGTCGGGAACAAGAAACAACTGGTCACCTTGAGCGCGAAGAAGTTGGTGGGACTCGACCTGGCCGGCGGCGGGCTGCTGTGGCAGGTCCCTTTCGAAGCAACCCAGGGAAACAATACTACTCCCGTAGTCGCGGGATCGACCGTGATTTGCACGGGCCAGGGCAAGGGGTTGATGGCCGTGAAGATCGAGCCGCAGGAGGGCGGAGGCTTCACCGCCACGCCGTTGTGGACCACCGCGCAATTCGGCGCGCGCTTCACGACGCCCGTGCTCAAGGACGGCTCGCTCTATGGTTACGGCGGCCGCCTTTTCTGTGTTGATGCCCGGAACGGTTCGCTGCTTTGGGACCAGGCCGCGAACTTGGGTCAAAGCGCGTCTCTCGTTGATGCGGGGCCGGTTATTTTCGCACTCGGCGGTCGCGGCGACTTGCTCGTTTTCAGGCCCGGCTCCACCTACGCCCAGTTGGCGCGAATCAAAGTGGCTGATTCCGAAACGTGGGCCCATCCGGTCGTCGCGGGAAACAGCATTTTCGTCAAGGACAGCGAGACGGTGAGTTTGTGGGGCATCGAGTAGCTCCCGGCCAGCCGATGAGCAAAACGGGTTCTTCAGGATCGGAACCGCTGCACGAGGTCCATGGCGATGGCGGCCCATTCCCAGAGACGCTGCGGCTGGTAGCGCACGGTGGAAATGTCTTTCATGATGATTTCGACATGACAGCCGCGCGCACGCTCCAGCACGGTGATCAGTTCGCGGCGCGCTTCCTCTGGACGCCAGTTGTCAGTGGCGAAAATGGCGGGGTTGGGCTTGTAGCTGAAGACATATTGGTCGGCCACGTTCCGGACGGCTCGCTCGACTTTGACACGATAGTTCATCGAAATCTTCCGCAGGTTGACAATACGGCGGAGCAGATCGAGTTTGAAATCCAATGGCTCGCAGCAGCCGTAATAGATCAATCCCCAGCGGGAGAGCCAGGGGAAGTCATGCTGGAGCGCAAATTCCCAGTGCATTTCCGGCGACACTTCGGAAAAGATCTGGGCGTTCGAGCAGCCCCACATCTGGCGGGGCTTGACGCCGATGGTCTGGCAGTTGGGATTGGGCAGCGCCTTCGTGAAGCCGTAGCCGCCCGAGCCAATACGGGTGTTGTTGGCGTCCGGGGAAAGGAGGTTTTGCTCAATGAATTGATCCAGTTCGGTGTTCCAAGCGGCCACCATCCGGTCCACGGCAGCGTGAACGAATTCAGGCCGGTCCACAAGGTCGAGCATCGCTTCCTGCACGCCCCACCAGCGGATCAGGTAATCCCAAGGCGTGAACCAGATATGGGTCTGGCCGACTTTGCGCACGGGCATGAGGTCCGAGCAGATCGCGGACATGAGACGGAAACGCTCCTCCGTGGCGGCGGCAAAGTGGGTGATTCTAGGCATTTTGATCTTCTCCAGGTCTGGCCAGTCGCGAATCTGGATGTTGAAATGGCGCGAGACGACAGGGTTGGCTTCGTCCGTCTTGGCCAATTCCACGTCTTCGATGATGCCGAAGTCAGTGCTGTTAATAGCTAGAGGGCACTCCATGAAATCGCTCACGATCATGTCCGCCGGGAGGTGTCGCCACTGGTAGAGCGTCTGACGGAGCGTCGTTTCCCACTCACGCGCCCACGGATGTCGTGTATGCAGCGTCAACTCGTCGTTGACGTTCATCTCATGCCAGGGAATCTCGTTAATCCAGACCATCGGGCGGTCGGACTCCAGATCATTGAGACAGCGCCACAGTTCGGCCTTTTCGCGCTGGACAGGCAGCGCCGCAATCTGGCCGAGTTGGGCGACCAGGCGCCGCAGGACATCCTCTTCCGCTGGCTGAAGCTGGATTTCGCTGGCCGTGATGGGCTGCGGACGGTGACTGGGATCGTGAAGCATGGGAGCAGCCTTCCTTGCCGTCAATGGATGAAACTCGAGCCCCCCTGGCTCGCGGGTGACCAGCGCGGGTGCGGAGCGGTCGGAGCGCGGGCGTTTTGCCCGTCTGAAAGCCTGCTGAGCCGCAGCCGGCTGGCCACTGACGCTGCCAATGCCGGATGATTCATGGAGACCCTTTCTCCCCGTTCCCCACGGGAGTAAGAATGACCGATTTGAGTCCAATCACCTTCCACGGGGCCTTGTCGATCTTCGGTTTGACCGACAGCGCAAGAGTCCCCGGTTGGTCGAACCTTACCTGACCCAGCGACTCGGTGGTGTACTCCGCCCACGAGCGGGTCGCTTTCGATGTGCCGATGAGCTTTTGCGCGTTGACCTCGACTAGAAATTCGCTGCCTTCGGCGCCGGGGTTGCAGGAGTAAGTGGCTGAGACTTCAAAAACACCGCGATGACTCACCTGCAAGTTCCAAAAGACGAAATCCCGCGCATCCCCCCAGTAGCCGATCTGGTCCTTGCCGCCGTCTTTTTCATACAGCGGGGAGCTACCTTGAATGTTCGCTTCGGCGGCGCGCAACACGATGCGACCGTCAGCCTGCGGTGTTACAACCTCGGCTATGACGGGCACGGGTGCCGGCTTCAAGTCACTTCCCATGATCCTCAGAGCGAAGACGTGATCGCACGGCTTTTTTTCAGGCATGGTGACGACCAAGCCAGCATCGGTTTGTTCCCAGGCGAGTTTGCCCCCGTAACCGAGCAGACTGACCTTGCGGACGCTGCCGGCAGAAGTCGCCAGCGAGCGGACGATGAGGCGCCGGTCGTCGGGCCAGCCGAGTGCCAGAGCGTAAAGATTCCGGCCCTTGGTGGTGAAGCGGATGTCCCGGTCGGTGTAGCGCAGTTTGCCTTCGTTGAAGCTGCCACTGTTGACGCGCGAGGGACCTTCGCCAAACACTTTCCACGGTCTCGTGCCGAAGATCGCTTCGCCGTTGACCGGCACCCATCGGGCCAGTTGATCGAGGATTTTGAGTTCGTCGTCGTCCAGCGTCCCATCTGGGCGCGGCGGCAAATTGAGGAGCAGATTGCCGTTTTTGCTCACTATGTCGGCCAGCATCTGGAGCACAAGTGTGGCGGACTTGTAGCGATGTTGCTCGAAGAGTCGGATGTCATAGTACCAGTCCCCGACGCACGTGTCGGTCTGCCACGGTTCGGCGCTAACCTCGCCCATGATGCCACGTTCGACGTCCTGCACCCACATGCCTTGAGAATCCTGTTTGCAATTGTACACCGCCTCCAGCTTACCGTGATGGTCGCGCAGGTTCTGATTGTAGAAGTGAGCGACCAGGCGGCGGCCAGTCTCATCGAAAGGAAATCCGCTGTCGGAGTAGAGCAGATCGGGCCGGTAGCTGTCCACCAGATCCTTGATGCGATTATACCACTCTTGTTTCCACGTCTCAGGCACGTTGTCCAGCCAGCCTTGGGCGTCCTTGTTGCCGGCGTGATACAAATCGGCAAACCGAGAATCAGCGCCGTCGTAAGGCACGCCAGCCAGAGGGCCTGCTTTATCGGCCTGCTTGGTGACATTGTACCAATTGTAACTCGCGCCCAAATGTTCAGTGACCCCGAACCGCAAGCCGTACCTGTCGGCGGCCGTCTTCCACTCCCCGACGACGTCACGTCTCGGCCCCATGTTGACGGAGTTCCATTTGTGGAATTTGGAATTCCAGCAATCGAAGTTGTCGTGGTGCTGGGCAATGACGCAAAAGTATTTCGCGCCTGCCTTCTTGTAAAGCGCCATCAGCCGGTCAGGATCCCAGTGTTCGGCTTTCCAAAGCGGTATGATGTCTTTGTAGCCGAACCTGGAGGGGTGGCCGTAATGCGCGACGTGATACTGGTAGTCAGGGCTGCCCTCTTCGTACAGGTGCCGGGCGTACCAATCGCCCTGCATCGGCACCGCCTCCGGCCCCCACACTGCCCAGATGCCCAGCTTGGCGTCTCGGAACCAGTCGGGACACCGGTATTGCTTTAACGATTCCCACGCGGGCTGGAACGGACCGTCTCCCGCCCCAAGTTCGAGCTTATCGGCAGCCGTCAACGAACTGGCGGCCAGGGCGGCGAGCAACGCCGCAAGCCAGGCGGCGCGTTTTGTATTCAAACACCTTGCATTCATATTCTTCCTGTCATACTTCAGTGACGAACAAGGGCCATCTATGATTCCGGTTCCATGTCCCGGTCAAAAAGCCGCTTCCAGCCAAAGCCGTAGGCCATGATGCAACTGAAAGATGCCATTGGGATCAAAAACCCAACCCGCATTGAGTAGTGATCCGCCAGCCAGCCCATGAGAATCGGCATGACGGAACCACCCACTACCGCGGTGACCATCCACGAGGAAGCGAGCTTAGTCCTTTCTCCCAAGCCACGAATCGCCAGGGCGAAGTGGGTGGGATACATGATGGACATGAAGAAAAAGCTGAGAATCAGGGCGGTCACTGAAATCCAACCCAAACCCAAAAAGACCAACCCCATGAGCACAACGTTGCAGAGGGCATAGATGCCCAACACACGATGGGCGGGGGCGAAGCGCAGAATAACGCTGCCGGAGAAACGTCCCAGAGTAAAAAAGATGAACGCCAGGGAAAGCATCGCCCCCGCACAATAGTCGGTAATGTGCCACGCGCCGCCCCCGGAGTACTTCATGCTTGCCGGCAGGAGATTCGCCAGCCACCTCGGCAAGGGCGGAGTCGAGTGTGGATCCTTTAAGTAATTGATGAAAAAGCTGAAGATGCCGATTTGCGCCGCGCAATACAGGAATTGCGAGGCAATGGCCAGTACGAAATGCCATTCGCGGAACAAGGGACGCTCGCGCGATGGATCATTCACGGGACACTCGGCTTCCCGCCTGGCATGGAGGTCCGGAACCGGAGCGAAAACAAAAGCCACGATTAGGGCGCTGACAATCCCGGCAACGATCAGGTAAGGCACGTAAAGCCTGGCGTTGCTGGTATTGACCTGCTCCGTTTTGGACAGAATGAAGGAGCCACCCAGAAGCGGGCCAAAGATCCATCCGACGGCGTTGCAGCTTTGCGCCAGGTTGATGCGCGCGACCCCGGCCTCCGGTGAGCCAAGAACTGTGGCGTAAGGATTGGCGATGGTCTCAATGAAAGTGAATCCGCATGCAACCAGAGCTAGCGCAAGCAGAAAGACAGCGAAAACAGCCCTTTGGCTGGCGACGATCCTCGTCACTGGAACAAAACAAACGCATCCGATGGCAATCACGGAAAGACCAAGCAGGATGCCGCCGCGATAGCCGTAGCGCCGGGCAAATATCCCGGCCGGGAGCGCCAGCAGGAAATAGCCGCCATACCAAAAACCTTGAACGAGTGCGGATTGAGCCTTGGAAACTTGCAGGGAATTCTGAAAGTGCTTGTTGAGCACATCGATCATCCCGTTGCACAAGCCCGAAAGACAGAACAGGCAGCAAACCAGCACGAAGGTAGCCAAATGACTCACGCCATCCGGCGTGCGGAAGATAGTGGATCGTCTCCGCCCGGACTCATCCTGCGGCACTTCCCTTGATGATGTTTGTTCTGTCGTCATGCCAAATGAGTCGCCTCAGCCCCTTGCCGGCACTTCGCTGCGACCTTTCGTGGAGTGCATCAGTGAACGGCCTGAGGATGGTGTTTTAGAATGATATTCCCGAATCATCTGGAAAAGGGAATTAGAACCATTTCTTTCATATCGTGATTCTTGCTCGAAGAACGATGCCGTGGTCAATCCCAAACTTCGCGCATCCAAAACTTCGCGCCCGTCGGCTGGCTGGCGGACCATTTTTCTGTTTCGTCAGCGGTCCGAGAAGTTCCTGTTGTCAATTCGGTGTGCGTGTCTGACCCTTGCCGGAGCCAAAAATCATAGAAATAGGTGACATGACAATCGTTGGTGTCCGCCATAAGGTCGAAAAATCAGTAGTTAGTATGAAATGCTCATTTTGGTCGCTGTCACGGCGCCGTCTTGGGTGGCCACGTCGGCCTCTAAATTCAATTAAGAATCAGGAGACATCATGAAGAAAATCAATCATTATTATCCACAACTCAAAGAAAACCGAGCCGCGGCCTTGGTGCTGACAGTCCTGCTCGCGCTTCTGACATCTTTCCAGGCGGCTAATGCGGCCACGAATTACTTCAGGTTTTATGCGACAACGGCGGGAAATTACACCGGCCCCGATAATCCCCTCGTTGATGCCTTCGTTGGCGCCACCACCATCTCTGGTGCGGGGCTGAACGTCAACGACGTGGTGGTTTTTGACGGCGTGGACGTCAGCCAGGCGCCCGGCACGAGTGATCAGTGGGGCGCCATCAACTTGAATCAAGGCGGGTATCTCGGGCTGACGGGCGCCGCTTTGGCTGTGAAGGCGGAAATGGCCGCCAACACCGGCAACACCAGCGCGCTGTTTCCGGCGGGAACAAGTTTTGGGGACGTCGGGGGAAACCCCAACCATGTTCGCATTGAACTGACCGTGACGGAGGCCGGAAGCACCACCAACATGAGCTATCTGGCGGAGGTGGATCCAGGCTTCATCGGCACCTTTTACTCCCTTTCAGGCACCGTGACCTTCGCGAACAATACCATCGCTCTGACTTTTGGCGCCAACAACGATGCCCAGAAATTTTATGACAATAGCGGGTTCTTCGCGGCTGCCCAGCCTACTCCGACCAACGCTCTTGGGACCGTGGGCAATCCCATCACATTGACGGGCAACTTTGAAGGGTCGCCGGACATTCCCTTGGCGATTCAATGGTTCAAGAATGGCAACTCAATTCAAGACGCAACCAACTTGATTTACACAACGCCTCCGCTCACCATCGAGGACGCTGGCGCCCAGTTCACCTACGTATTGACCAATCTGAACACGTCAGCCACCGCAACGTCTCCCGAAACAACCGTCACCCTGCCCAACCGGACCACCCCCGGCATTGAAGTCATAGATTTTAACGACACTATAGTAACGGACGGGAATACCGCCGCTCCCAGTCCTCCGGTTGACATCAGCGGGGCCGAGATGCTGGCGGGCGACACGTGGATATTTGATGCCATCATAGAGACGAACGCTCCGTTGACGGGTTCGGGCGATGGCTGGGTCGCCCTGGAATTCGCGCCCGGAGGATATATCGGCGTGACGAGTGCCGACTTGGGAGTTTTGGTTCGTGTCGGTATTGGCGCCGGCCAACTGTTTATTAATGGTGGCGGGGGTCCGACCACGACCTCCAGCGGGGCCATTCTCAATCGCGTCCGGGTCGAGCTCTTTCCGTCCGCCGCTGGCAGCACGACCAACATGGGCTACCTGGTGCAGATAGATCAAAACAACTCCGGGACCTTGCGGACTGTGGCTTCAGGCACGAACCTGACTTTCCCGGACAACAACATTCCTCTTGGGTTTGGGGCTGATGCGGTGGGCACTCTGATCACCGAAGATACAGAGTCGGTTTCGGTATTCACGGGTCCGACGCCGACTTCCCAAACTGTCAGTGTGGGGACTCCCGTGACAGTGGGCGTGGTCGTCAAGGGCTGGTATCCTGCCTTCCAGTGGCTCAAAAATGGGAATATCATCCCGAATGCCACCAATCGGTACTATACGTTGGCCTCGCCCACGCTGACGGACGACGGCGACCAGTTTTCAGTGGTCGTCAGCAACATGGTCAATCCGGCCAATGTGGTGACCAGCGGGGTGGCCACGGTCACCATCCGGACGCCGAATAATCTGACCTGGAACCCCATTGTGGATGACACCACTTGGGACACAACGACGCTCAATTGGACCAACATCAGCGCCGGCATTCAGACCCATTTCACCAGCGGCGACAACGCGACCCTGGACAGTCTTGGGTATGACATCGGTGGCACTGTTGTCACCGCAGCCAATGCGGTCAATGCCAACACGGTAACGGTAAACGCGACCGATTCTGAAACCTACCAATGGACGGGCAGCGGCAGCTTTAATGGCCAGTCTCTTCACCTGACCGGGGATGGAACTGGAACGCTCCAATCGGAGACAGGAGCCAGCTTTGCCAGCGCCACCATAGACGCCGGATCAACGCTCCAAGTTGGAAACGGTTCTGCAAACGGATCATTCAATGCCAATGTCATCACCAACAATGGGACGATTGACTTTGAAAATCCCACAGGCATCCTGACCGTTCCGGGGACCTTGATGGGTTCAGGATCCATTTATCAATTAGGAACCGGCCAGACCACGTTGTCAGCGACCAACAGTGTGTATTCCATCGGTCTGATAAGCGCGGGTAACCTGGCGATCGCCAGTGCCCCCGTGGGTAACTTTGAGAATGATGCCGTACTGCAGCCGAACGGTCCGGCGAACCTGCTCCTTACCAATTCCATCAGTGGAATCGGATACATTTATTTCAGTGGATTCCAAGCGACGACCCTGACCGGTTCGAACAGCTTCACGGGTCAAAATCAGCTATTCTGGTCGGACGTCACGGTAGATAATCCTTGGGCCTTGGGGGATACCAATATCGGCTCGACGATTGTTTCGGGCGGTGGTCGTGTTGGGGGGCTGTATTTCTCCAACAATGTCACCTGGGTTCAGTCTCTTATAATTGGCGGACAATCTGGGGCCGGTGCGACGACTCCTCTTTTGGGCAACGCCAGCGGAAGCAATACGGTTGTTGGCCCGCTGATTTTCTCATCCACCGAGCCCGGGGTTTCGGGCACGGAGTTCAATATTGACTCCAGCGCGGGAATCCTGACCATTGACAGCGCGATTGACAACAGCACGACCACTAACTCCGATCTGAATCTGCAAGGCACGGCTGTTGGAGTTTGGAATGGCGACCTGACGGATAACGGAGAAGACTTCCTCAATGTCGTCAAGCGTGGCACCGGGGTCTGGACGCTGGCGGGCACGAATAGCTACGGCGGATCGAACACCGTCGCGGGCGGAACACTGTTGGTCACCGGTCAACTCAATGGCTCGGGCGCCGTTCTTGTCGAATCCGGCGGCACGCTGGGAGGCAACGGCGGCACCATTGCGGGATCGGTCACGGTGTCCTCAGGCGGCACCCTTGCCCCGGGAGGAACCGGCTCCGGAACCATGACCCTCCAGAACAGCCTGACTCTCCAGCCCGGCAGTGTCACAAGCTTCGAGATCAACAAGGCCGCTGCAACCAATGACAAAGTCGTTGGCCTCGCCAGCGTGGCTTACGGCGGCACGCTCATGGTGCAGAATCTGTCTGGAACATTGGCCAAGAATGATGCCTTCCCACTCTTCAGTTCTACAATCTACACCGGAGGGTTTGCAAACCTCAGTCCAAACACTCCGGGCGCGGGATTGGTGTGGAATACAAACACACTTCTTACCGATGGCACGCTGAGAATTGCCGCGGCAAGCATTCCCACAATTCCAACCAATATAACCGCGACCCTGATTGCCGGCAACACGCTAGAGGTGTCATGGCCCCTCAGTTACACTGGCTGGACGTTGCAAATGCAAACCAATTTGTTGAACGCCAATTGGGTCACGGTCGCCGGTTCGACCGCCACGAACCAGCTTTTCGTGCCCATCACGGCCAATAGTCCGAGCGTGTTTTACCGATTGGTGTATCCTTGAACCAGAGGCATTGGCGGTCGTTCCGGTGGAAACCGGAGGAGACGAAGACTGAAACAGGCGGGCCGGGAATGCCTTAAGCGTTCCCGACCCCAAGGTTGATGACCTCCATTGATTGACGTGTCGGCAAACCAATCTCACGGGTAAACCAGCCGGAAGAAGACCATTCCGTTACTTGTCCCGATCGGGCACGTGTATTCGTTGGTAACATTCGAGCCGAGCACCGTTACCCAGTTTGTGCCAATGCCGGAATTGTCCGAATTGCTCTGCACTTGCAAGAGCCAACCCATGTGGTCCGTCGGCCAGACAAACTGAATCCGGCTGCCCGTCACCTGCCAGTCCAGCGCAGGCGGAATCGTCGAAAGTTGCGGCGGCAGCGCCCGGATTATCAACGCGTTCAGGTTCCCATTGTCTGAGCTGGGCAGGTTCTGTTGAATGACCATGTTGGTGTTCGTCGCCACAAATGTGCCAACTATATACACGTTGGCATCCATCGTCGAAGTGGCCGAAACATCCGTCGAATCGTTCGGGTCCTGATAGTTGAATTGCCTAAACCCTACCGTCGCAGGGTTGCGATCATCCAACGCGAAAAGTTGCACCGAATAAAGTTGCCCCACCGGCAACCCTTTCAGCGTGATGGTGTGCGGGCCATTGTCATACTCCGCACTGTTCAGCACCGTGTCAAAACCTGCATCGCCAGTCTCATTTGTATTCGCACCGGTGAATGTCCCCTGCCCGCTGCAAGAAGCTGTGCTGCCGTCACCCTTGAAAACGATGTTCGTGCCGTTGGACAGCGTCACCGTGATGGAAGACGATGTCGCCCCAAAACATGCCGCTCCAACTGTTGTGCCCGGCAAGTTCAGTGTTGCATCCGCCGTGGTGATGGGCACCGGCGCCGACCACGCGTACGTTTTCCCGGGTTCCACCACGTTCCACGCAAATTGATAACTCCCTGAACCGACCGTCCATATCATGTTTGTCTGCCGCCCCCCTCCTTGCAGCCGGTCAAACTTCACTCCCGTCGTGGCGGCCCGCGCCGCGCCATTCTCCCAGATGGGTATCCCGCTTTCCGTCACTATGACGTTGGTGACACCCACTCCGGGCATCGGCAGACAGATCGATCCCGTCGAACCCACCGGAATCGTAACGCTAAGCGTGGCCATGTTGTTGCTCAGACTCCAATCACTCGTTATCGCGCCGCGCGCAGAATTGTAGCTGGCGTTCACCCAGCGGATACCACCCACGAAAGCCGGCTGGATGATCACATGCTGGAATCCTGGCGCCGCCGGGTCGAGTTGGATTCCCGCCAAATCGTGATAGAACCATTCCGTGATGTGACCCACCATGAAATGATCCTGCGAATCACTCGGATTGGCATCCCACGCCTCGGTCAAAGCTGTGGCCCCCTGGCTAAGAACGTATCCATATCCGGGATTGTTGGTACCGCTGTGAAGACTAAAAACGACGTCTGGGCGCCCAAAATCCGTCAACGCGCGCAGCATGTAGCGATGGCCGATTTCTCCAGTGGTCAACCCATTTGAATTGATATTCCCAATAAGCGTCGCCAGCACCGAAGCCTGGTCAGCCGGAGGGACAATGCCCAAATACAGCGGAAACGCTTGCGCCGTTTGCGAGCCTGTCGAGTAATAACCATCGCTGGCCGAGTAGTAGGCGTTATTGAATGCGGCGCCAATGTTCGTGGCCAGCAAATTGAACCTGGCCGCATCGTTGGTCTGGCCAATCTCCGCCGCGACTGCGCCCAGGATCTGCGCGTCCTGGCAATAATAGGCGTCGGCCGTCAGCGAAACCGGCGTGTTTTGCGGGTAACCGGGCGGATTCGGCCCAATATCATACCAATCCCCCAATCCGTTTGGATAATTAAGAAAATTGCTTGCAGCCTGGGCCTCCAAATAATCAAAATAATTGGTCATTTCGGAATAATAATGTCGCATCAAGGTGTCATCACCCGTAAAGAGATATTGCTGCCACGGGAGGATAATGACCGAACTGCCCCACTCGGGTGAGTCCAGAAATCCGCCGCTGAAAACGGTGAATTCGGGCGCAATGTCCGGCACAAGACCGCTCGAGCTTTGGCTGTCGGTCATGTCCTGCAGGTCTTTGGCCACCAGAAGGCCTGTGTCAAATTCATAACGCAGCGACGGTCCATTTAAATTGCCTTCTTCCAGCCAGCCCAATCGCTCGCGATGCGGACAATCCGTCAGGATGCTGATCTGGTTGTTCGCTTGTGCCCATCGGGTAATCGTCCGGATGCGGTTAAAAAGATCGAACGAGCACAAGAAGCTTCCCGTGTTCGTTGACGCGCTCTGGATCACCACCCCCTGCAACGCATCCACCGACGGCAATTGCGATGATCCGGACGCCGGGATCAACGCAACTTGAAGATAACGGCAGCCGTGATAAAAAAATCGCGGCATCCAGGTTTCCGATCCGGTGCCTGCAAGAGTATATTGCCAGAAAGCAGTCCCCCCGCCCACAGAAGTGCGATTTACAGTGCCATCGGCGTTGGTCAATTCGGCGGGCGTGATCTGAACTGCCGCCCCCGCCTGCCCATGAGTAATCAGCGTCGGAATTATAGTGGCGTTCTGGCCAAGGTCATAAACGAGGGTGTTGCTTGAAAGAGGCTTCGGCAGCTCCGGTTGCAATGTCTGCATCGCTACAATCGGCGGCGCCGCGTGGGATTGCCCCACCAGGGTTCCACCGGGGCCATTTGTCATCTCCGCCGCCGACCACCCCGCGGCATTGAATCCCGCCTCATTCCAACCCGCCGGCAAGAGCCGCGCGTCGTAACCCTCACCTCCAAAAACATGCGAGTAGGTAATCGGGCCCGAAGCAGTCAGCCAGTTTGTATCGGTCGGAATCACTTGGCTGGTCCCGTTGGTATAATAAAGATATACTTGCGCGATCACCGTGGGCGGACCGAACGAGCCGGTGAACTTGGTGTAATTGGTGGTCGCCTCGACATTATACATGCCGTTGCCCAGCATCACTCCCAACGCATTATCACCATTGGTCAGATACGAAGTCAGGTCCAGCGTATCGTAGAGGCAGGTCTTGTTATACATCGTCCAGCCCGGAGCCATCAGCGCGCTGCCCACTTTCACGCCATTGGCTGACAATTCGTATTGGCCAAGACCGCAGATGTAAATCAACGCCCGCTGCAATCCCGGATTAACCGTGAACTGCCGCCGAAAAATCGGCATCGCTGGCTCTTCGTCCACGGTAACTCCTGTCCCCCACGGGCTTATCCCATAACTTCCCAAAACCAGCGCATTGGTCCACGAACTGTCATTGAAGCCATTTGAATTCCATCCCGTCTGAAGCGTATTGGCCGTCTTCCATGTCGCGTCCATTCCAACGGTGCTTTGCGTCCCGTCGGCGTAATTCAGAATCAATTGCCCAATCAACCCGGCCGGATTGGGAGAACTGCCGCCATTGGCCGCGGCGATGGCCAGGATGTTCGTCCCAGCCGGAAGTTGGGCCGTGACAGTGACAGGCACCACCGTCGTCCAATTCTGTCCCGCGCCGACCTGCGTCCCGTTGATGTAAGCAGTATAACTGTTGTCCGCCGTGACGAGCAGCGTGGCGCTGGTTAGACTTACCCCCGAACGCACCACAACACTTTGGCGGAAATACCGCGTCGCCACCGGCGCGGACACGGTGGGGTTCCCTTCTGGATACCAGATCCACATGCACCCGGTCAGGCTCAAGCTCTGAGCGCTCGACGGAAACACCAGCCAGCTCCCCCGCCAATCACTTGCGTTGAGCAGTCCCATCGTCCAGGTAGCTGGGGGACTCCACCCCGATGGTGCCCCGTTCGTATCCCAAACCCGCACTTGCCAGAACACCTGTTGCGCCGATGTCAGCGCACTGCCTCCATACGGCACATAAAACGGCTGTCCCGAAACCTGGCCGCTGTCCCATAAATCAGGTTGGCCGCCGGCTAGGAGCGCTGTGGACGACGCCACCTTAATCTCGTAAGCCGTTTCGCTCTGAGAGCGCTCGCCCGGCTCGGTCGCCACCACCTGCCAGCTCAAGTGCGGATTGGCATTGTCAATGCCCAATGGGTTTGTCCATGAATCACACCTTAAACTCACCGGAGAGATCGCCGCCTCAAGCCCCCCCACCGACAAAACCATGGCCACCAAAACCATCCCACTTACAGACAAGAGCGCTTTTGGTATCAACATTCTCCAAAATCCTACATGATAGACTCCTTTCCATACAACCCAAAAATATTTCCGGCTGGAACGAAATACGTCGTTATGAGTCATCGATTGATCTCCTTGGTCCACATCGTTGAAACATGCGATAGCCGCTCTGGCCTTGCTGGTGTAAAAGCATGAGTATTGTGAGCATCAGCGTTGCGGTCATCGAAGGCAAAACAGAAATCCGGGACATCCTGGTCGATTGGATTACTTGCACCAAAAACTTCCACTTCGTCGAAGCTTATGGCGATAGCGAGGAAGGGCGCGTTGCGCTGCACGCGGCGAAACCGTCTGTGGTTTTGGTGGACATCAACCTGTCCGGCGTAAGCGGAACTGAGTTCGTTCGCAGTCTGAAGCCGCTGGTCCCTGCCACACAGTTTATGATGCTCACAGTCTATGAAGATTTGAACGAGTTGTTTGAGTCTCTTGTTGCTGGGGCGACTGGATTCCTGTCGCTACAGGCGCCGCGTCCGACTTTGCTGGGCAAAATCATGGAGGTTTATGAGGGCAGTTTTACGGTAAATTCCTGGATTGCAAGGAAAGTCCTGCGGTTCTTCGATGCATCGGACTCCGACCACGCCGTTGCGAAGCTCACTATGGATGAGCGCGAACTTCTGGCGCTATTGCAGCGGGGTTATCTGATGAACGAGATCTCTGGCCATTTCGGCATCAGCTCGGATAATGGATTTGCGCTTATACGGAGCATTTATGGGAAAATGCACCAATGTTCGGGCGTTCTTGCTCCCTGGATCCGGGACGGCCTCATTCGCAGTGTTCCTGAATAGAGGCTGATTTTTTGTTCGATACGAACTTTTGAAATGAATTTTCTTGCACGGCTCGCTGGACGGCGGGCAAACTGATCCCATGCGCCCGCGACGGTCATTTTCAGATGCTGTGCGAAGAACCTTTCTGGCGCTCGCGCTAGGGTTCTGTTGTAAACCGTTGGCCATGGCGTGGGCTGCTCTTCCCCATTTTGTTACCCACACTTGGAAAACAGACAACGGATTGCCGCAAAGCACGGCGACCGCTGTTTTGCAGACACAGGACGGCTATCTTTGGGTGGGCACTTACAATGGTTTGACGCGGTTTGACGGTGTGAGATTTGTCGTTTTTGACAACAACAATACACCAGAACTGGAGGACAAGGGGATAACCGCCCTGTTCGAAGATGGTGACGGCGTACTTTGGATAGGACACTCTAGCGGAGAGGTCACCTGCCATAAGAACGGGCGCTTTGAGAAAGAAGAGGTTCGCGCTGCCTGGGGAGGAGGTGCAATTAAGGCGATTGGGAAAGATGAACACGGAGACGTCTGGCTGCTCAATGATACAGGTTTGCTGTCGCGTTTGCGAGATGGACTCGTGTTGACCCCGCAGGCTGGATCACTAAGCGGTCTGGTGCAGATGGCGAGGTCCGAGCACGGGACGATTTGGGTGGCGCGGAACGGATCTGTATCGCAGCTTGTGGGGAGCCGGCTTGTCGTTCTCGATATGGGGCGGACAAACAAGTACGTGCAGGGAATCGGAGCCAGCCGCGATGGAGGCCTTTGGGTCGTGAGTGACGGTCAATTGCGCAAATGGACAGGCCGCAAATGGAGCGAGAACTTTGGGCCGGTGCCCTCGGATCGGGTCCCTCTTGAACAGTTGTTGGAGACAAAGGAGGGCTGGCTGGCTGCCGCGACTTCAGACCATGGTTTCTACGTGTACCAAGTGGGCCAAGGCGGGACGGGGACTCAGTTCGCCCGGACCAACGGGTTCCCATCTGACTGGGTGACGTCCCTGTGCGAGGACCGCGAAGGAGACCTTTGGGTTGGAACGTCAGGCGCCGGCCTTCAGGTCGTGCGAGCGGCGAAGTTGGAAACTATTTCGCCACCGGACCAATGGCAGGGTCGGGCGGTTCTGTCTATAAGCCCTAGCGAACGCGATGGAGCATTGTGGATTGGAAGCGAAGGGGCAGGGCTTTACCGGTATTACAAGGGGGATTGGGAGAACTTCAGCGTTAAAGATGGTTTCAACAACCTGTATATTTGGTCAGCCGTCGAGGATCGGCAAGGTGAAGTGTGGGTTGCAACCTGGGGTGGGGGATTATACCAGCGGCGTAATGGTCGGTTTGTGCTCGTGCCTGGCTTGGAGGAAATTCAGGCGCCGATGGCTGCACTCCTCTGTTCCCGCCAAGGGGGCTTGTGGGTCGGCACGCAGGCAGGGTTATTTCGCTACCAGGCAGGAAAACCTGCGTGGTATGGCCAACAGAGACGGCCCGCCGATCGGTTTGTGCGCGCGGTGATGGAGGACAGCGAGGGCGCCGTATGGTTTGGCACGTTCGGCGGCGGATTGAGTTGCCTGACAAATGGAGCACAGCTTCGATTCCGCGTGCAGGACGGTCTGGCCAGCGATTACGTCACATGCCTGCACCGGGCCGGAGACGGTGCGATCTGGATTGGAACCGCGGGAGGATTGAGCCGGTTCAAGGACGGAATCCTGGCGGCGATCAAACAGGAGCAGGGTCTGCCCAACAATCATATTTGCGACATTGAAGAGGACGACCTTGGCTTCTTCTGGATGAGTTCGCACGACGGGATTATTCGGGCGAGCAAAGCGGACTTGGACAAATGCGCGGATGGAAAGACAAATGAGATCCACTGCCTTTCTTATGGTCTCAGTGATGGCATGCCAACGCTGGAGTGTTCAGGTGGACTTCAGCCCGCCGGATGCAAGACTGCCGATGGCCGCCTGTGGTTCACGACTAGCAAGGGTCTGGTGACCCTTGACCCAAAGAATGTGCGGAGCAATCCCTTGCCTCCGCCTGTCGTGATCGAAAGCCTTGCGGTGGATGAGCGGCCGGTAGTCGGAGGAGCGGCCGCGACTTTGCCATTGCGGATTCCACCGGGCCGCCATCGGTTTGAATTCAAATATACTGCCCTGAGCTTTGCCGCTCCGGAAAAAGTACATTTCAAGTGTCGCCTGGAGGGGTTGGAGGCTGAGTGGGAGCAGGTGGGAACTAGGCGTAGCGCCAATTACAGCTATATTCCGCCAGGCCGCTACAGCTTCCAAGTGGCCGCCTGCAACAACGACGGCGTCTGGAACCAGCGCGGGGCCGAGCTCGCTTTCACCGTGTTGCCTTATTTCTGGCAGACACCTTGGTTCCGGATCCTGGCCGGCGTGGGTATGGTGCCCGTTGTCGGCGGGCTAGTGTGGTTCGACATGCGGCGGCGAATGAAGCGCAAACTGCAAGCAATCGAGCGCCAGCGAGCGGTCGAGCGCGAGCGGGTGCGGATTGCCAAAGATATTCACGATGATCTTGGCTCCAACCTCACACGCATAACCTTGCTCAGCGAGTCAGCTCGAAGCGATTTGAACGATCCGGCGCAGGTGGCCGCCGAACTGGATCGAATCTTCGATACAGCTCGCGATTTGACGCGGGCCATGGATGAAATCGTCTGGGCGGTCAACCCGAAGCATGATACGCTCGACAGTCTGGCGAACTACTTGCAAAAGTTCGCTCAGGATTACCTCGAAACGGCCGGCATTCTCTGTCGATTGAACTTCCCTTTGGACCTGCCCCCATGGCCGTTGTCCGCCGAAGTGCGTCATCACGTGTTCCTCGCCTTCAAGGAAGCCCTGCACAATGCTGTTAAACACGCTCGTGCATCGGAGGTGCATATCTCACTCGTGTTGGAGACCCAAGCCGTTGTCCTGGTGGTCAACGACAATGGAGCCGGCTTTGACTTGGAACCGGCGATTTGCCAGGACGGCGGTGGGACAAATCGCTTCGCCAACGGCAACGGCTTGGAGAATATGCGTAGGCGATTGGCGGAAATCGGTGGCCGCTGCGACGTGCAGAGCGAGGCCGGCAGGGGAACCAAGGTGCAATTCAGGCTGCCAACTCAAACGCCGCTCCCGGAATCATAGATACTAGCGACACGACAACTCGCCAGCCGAATGATATGAAATGGACGCTTTGAATGTGGCGGTTTCGATAATCGAGGACGACGCCGAGGTGCGCGGCATCCTGGTGCGGTGGGTGAACACCGCGCCGGGCTTTCGGTGTGCCAGCGACCATGGCAGCGCCGAAAGCGCCCTGGCGGACCTGCCCGCCAGAAAACCAGACATCGTCCTGGTGGACATCAATCTTCCCGGACTCAACGGCGTCGAGTGTGTGGGCCGTCTCAAGGCCATGCTGCCGAAAACGCAGTTTGTCATGCTCACCGTTTATGAGGACTCGGAGCACATTTTTCAAGCCCTTGCAGCCGGGGCGATTGGATACTTGTTGAAGCGAACACGGCGTGAGGAATTGATTGCCGCGCTCGAGCAGATCAGAACCGGCGGATCGCCCATGACCGGTTATATTGCGAGGAAGGTCGTCCAGGCCTTCCAGTCCCAGTGGACGGAAACCCCGGAGACGCGCAGCCTGTCCGCCCGCGAGCGAGAGGTGCTCGAACTCCTCACCCGTGGGCACCTCTACAAAGAAGTCTGCGAAATCCTCGGTATCACGATGAGCACGGTCAACACCCACGCTCGGCGCATCTATGAGAAACTCCACGTTCGGTCCCGCGCCGAAGCCGTTGCCCGTTACAATAAACCCTCCTTTGTCTCGGTTCAGCGCCCCCTTAAATGACTTGCGGTCAGCAGGCGCCTGGGCGTCCTTCTGCTTCATCACTTTTCTACAGTCATCCCATCATTGTTTGGTAAACAAACCCGCCTGATCCGTCCCGCGTGCAGGCATCATAGAAACAGGTGACATGACGGCCCCGCCAAAATCGCTATTCTAGTGGTATGAATCCTCGGTCGATCATTGAAGCAATTCTAACGCCCAGAGCGGCAAACGCTTGCTCTTTTGCTATCAGATTGATGCGCCGGGGAGGAGCCGATTGGAGCACAAAGCCGCGTCAAGCCGGTGCGTCGCCCCAACCACCAAGAACACTCCGACAATGACAGAAACGCCCAAATTCAACCGCTAATTCAGATACCCATCTATGAAACGCATCCTATTCGCCTCAGCCGCGGCCGCCGCATTCAGTTTGATGTCTGCTACCACACTCCATGCCCAACCATCGCCCCTTCTCATCGACTTGGATGGAGCCGCCCCAACTCCCGGACCGTACGATGTTTCGATGACGGATGAAACCACTCCCAGCCCGGGAGAGCCGCCCGGCGTAAACTATTACTCAAACGGCGGTCAGTGGGGCAATCCCGGAGAAATCTTCACAACGGGCGCCAATTCAACAGGATATACCCTGACTAGCGTGTACTTCCTTATGTATTCGGGCGCCGGGGACAACATTAACACCACCCCCCAAAAATGGGACCTCTTCCTTTATCAATATGACACGGCACATTCAAATGCAACTTTGCTCGCAACCTACATATCGCAACCTTTCACCTACAACCAGTACGACTGGCTGGAGTGGACTAATCTTGGCGCTGGACTCTTGCCCAACACAACATACGCCTTCACGGTTCTGAATACCGGAGTGGGCTGGGAATTGTTTGGGGCCGAAGACACCGCCGGTACTGATCTTTACACCAACGGCCAGGCCGTCCTCATTCCAAGTGGCGGGGGCGAACTCGTGACTAACAACTTTCCTTCTCAACCCGGCTGGCAAGCCGATTTTGACGTCGGCCTGGCTCCTATCACCTCTTTGGTTGTCAATCCGTGCGCCATGGTCACACCGGGTAATGTTTATGTAACGCCCCCCGTTAATGCCGTGAGCAATGGCACGGCGGTGACTTTTGCCGCAGGTTCGGTGCTGGGCGCGCCGCCATTCTTCTATCAATGGCAAACCGATGGCGGCTCCGGCGGATCACTCACCAATATTCCTGGAGCCACAGCCACAAATCTCGTCGTCAACACGGCAAGCCGCGGTCTCTTTCAGTATGATTTGGCGGTCAGCAATACTCTTGGCCAGGCGGCCACCAGCGCTGTTATCACCTTGACCGTCAGCTACCCTACGGAATCAGCCACACTCATCGACGAGGGCGATACCAATTCATCGTCACCGTATTACCTGAGCATCAGCCAACTCACCGGTGGCGGCACTGGCGACACCTTGAATTACTATGACAACAACCCGGCCAAGGCCAGCCAGACCTTCACCACCGGCGCCAATGCGCAGGGATACTTGCTCACTTCCCTCCAGTTTGCGACAGGTCCGGCCGGCGGCAGCGAGTCCGGCATAAACAATCCTCAAGGTTATTACTTGTATATTTACAACATTACGCCTGCCAGGGCAGTGTTGCTGCAAGCATACGGGGACAACAATTTTGCGTTTGCAAATGATGGCGACTGGCTGGAATGGACCGGTCTGAACGTGCAGTTGGCGCCCAACACAACTTACGCCTACTCTCTCGCTATCTCGAATGACGCCGGCAATTGGTGCGGCCTTCAAACAAGCGCGACCCCCAATTATCAGGGCGGTGAGCTTTGTATGATAAATCCAACTGACGGCTCGATCATCTACGATCCCGTGACCAATAACTCCGCCATGTTTGACATCGGGCTGACGGCCATTGGAGCGCCACCCGTTCAACAGCCCTTTGCCAATGGCATTCAAATCTCGCCATTCGGGTATTGGTCCGCTTATACCGGCGCGCAGTTCACTCTCAGCGAAAGCGCTTTCGGCGCGGCGCCTTTGAGTTATATCTGGCAAACGGATGGCGGCAGCGGCGAAACCCTTACCAACGTTCCTTCGATTAATGCCTCGAATTTGGTCTTGAATACCTCGGGCTGGGCTCCGGGCATTTATCACTATGACGTTATCGTCTCCAACTCTTCCGGCACGGCAACCAGCTCGGTGGTCACCCTGACTTTTATTCCGGGCACTTCGACCGCCAATTTGATCGACGCCGGCACAACCACGCCCACGCCCGGACCCTATGATATTTACCAATTAACCGATGCTACAGGAGCAAATTCTCCACCCGCTCAAGGCGGCGGCACTTTAAATTATTATTTCGATAATTCTACGCCTCCCGGCCAGACCTTCACCACCGGCAGTAATCCGCAAGGATACATTCTCACCAACGCATACATTGCTCTGGCGGGCAACGGTGGCGGCCTCCCAGCCACCGGCCAAGCCTATTTCTTGCGCATTTATAGCGTCAACAACACCACCGCGAGCGCGACGTTGTATGGAATCTATGAATCCGAGACCAATTTTGTGTTGGGCTCCGCAAATCTGACGGATTGGGTGGAATGGACTGGCTTGAATTTTGCGTTGGCGCCTAATGCCACTTATGCCTATTCATTCGGCAGAGACCACTCGCAAAGCTACGACAACGGTTGGGACAATGTAGCCAATGTCAGTGGCGATCTTTACGCCGGCGGCCAACTCGCGCTGGTTCCGACTGCTGGCGGTCCATTGGAATACGCCAGTCCTCAATTCACATGGGACAACGCATTTGATCTGGGCTTGAGCCTGGCAGGGGCCGCCCCTGTCACGTTGAACGTTCAAAAACTGGCTTCCGGCCAGGTGCAGTTGCAGTGGTCGGCGGGTACCCTCCTGCAAGCACCCAGGCTGCCGGGTCCGTGGACGACTAATACGTCGCCGTCTCCCTATGTTCTGACGCCCTCAGCCCCGCAAATGTTCTACAAAATTCAGACACAGTAAACGCCATTCCATGGAAGGAGCGTGTTTTAAAATGAATGCGCTCCTTCCTTTTTGTGACGCAAAAATAATAATGATGTATTTAGGAGATAACAATGATCTGCCATTCCAGTAAAATGCGCGAAGCGCACCCCGGTTTTACATTGATTGAGCTGCTGGTGGTAATTGCGGTTATTGCCATCCTTGCGTCGATTTTGCTTCCAGCCCTGTCTTTGGCCAAACAACAAGGCCTCAAGACACAATGCATCAACAATCAAAAACAACTGGGGGCCGCCAGTGCCATGTATGTCAGCGACAACAAGGATTGGCTCGCCTTTTGCAACTGGGACGGCGGCAATGTGGTGGAAGCCCCGAATGGCCAACCCGCGGTAGGGTGGCTTTATACGTGCAACGGGGCAATCCCCAATATAGCCATAAATCCCCTTTATGAAAAAAATCTTACCCTTGCGTACAGAGGCGGAGCCTGGTGGCCCTATACAGGCCAACCAAAAAGTTATCTTTGCCCGGTCGATGTGGCGGCCTATACGGGTGCGCTTGCCTATAAAAACCGCGCCAACACGCTTTGCAGCTACGTGATGGATGGCGCCGTTTCCGGTTTTCCCGCGAACAATGCGGATCAAACCACCAAGGTAAGCGCCATCTGGAGTCCAACATGCTACCTCTTTTGGGAACCTGACGAGAATCCCCCTGGGTCTGGCGTCTTCGAGTTCAACGACGGTGCAAATTACCCGTCCACCCCTCTTTCCACCCCCCCTGGAGGCGAGGGAATCGGCCCTTTGCACGATAAACATGGAGGAGACATTGCCCGCCTTGACGGTGGCGTTCAGTTCATCACCACTAACCAGTTTGATCTGGAGTCCGAAGGCCCTCCAGGGGAGGCGCCGGATGGGAAGAGAACTCGCCTATGGTGGAGCGTTTATTCGGCCGATGGACACCAAGCTGGTTATTGACGGACGCCAAATGAAGCTGGCGTAAAGGTGTGTCAAACAACTTGCTGTGGCTCCGGAAAGACCATCCCATGCCACGGTCAAGAAGCGTGGTTTCCGCAAGGTGAGGTCGCTTCCGGGGGCGGCGGCGACCAACAGGATACCAAATATCCGGGATGTTGCCCCGCGCACCGGCCTTTCCGTCGCCACCGTCTCCTTCGTGCTCAACGAAACACATCGTCACCGCATCCTCTTTCAAACCCAGAACCGGGTTTTCGACGCTGTCAAACAGTTGGGCTGCTCCCCCAACCTCTCCGCCCGCAATCTCTCCATGGGCCGCAGTCAAATCCTGGGGGTGATCGTTTCGGACATTCGCAACCCCTTCTTTCCTGAAATCACCCCCTATGGGTAGCGAAAACTCCAAACCAGCGGCAAACCGTCCACCTTGGGAAATTGGAGGTCTATTTTTCGTTCCTATGAGTGAGATGGAACGGGTTGTAGAATTCGTGCAGAAGGAATCGCGGAAGGTTGATCCTTATGGCTGCGGCCGGGAGGTCAACTTTCTCGGCGGGAAGGATCCTGGACCACAATAGACCGAATCTTGGATACCAGGGTAGGCAGTTGTCTTCAGCGGGGCATTTCGGGTGAGGGCTCAGTTTCAGGCAGCTTGGCGGGCATAGCGGTGACCAAGGCCGCTGACCAAGGGCACTTCAATGACACTGGCATCCCACGGACTGCAAAACTGGACCGTAATCCCCCCGTTTTCCTGGGGAACTGAACGGTCCACGGCGGATCGACTTTAAAAATTTCAGCCCATTTTCACCCGTGGCATAGGTTGGATCGACGTTGAGGCAGTCGGCTCTCCCATAGGTTCAGATAAACCCTGGGAAAAACGCCTGTTCCGGCCGCCCCAGATAGCAAAAGCTGCCCCCGGCTGTCCCATAGCGCCCCAACAGCCCGAGTAAGTCCCACTTACGCCACAGGCAGATGCGCACGACGGCAAAGAGCCGGCTGAAGCTATGCGACCAGTCCGACAGAAAGGCCAGGTATCGCAGTAACAGATAGACCAACAACGCCATCCAAATCTGCCACCGCACCGCATGGGCGCTGGTCCCCGGAAAGTCAACCAACCGCAAGGTCCGCTTGATCTGCTTGAAAAACACTTCAATCTGCCAGCGGCACCGATACAACTCCACCACGCTCTCCGGGCTCCAGGTCAGGTGATTGGTCAAGAAGGTCATCAATCGCTCTTGGCCATCCACCTGGACCCACGCCACTGCCCGCCTATGCCTCTGTCCATCAACCTCTTGCGCCCGCCGCCTAGGCCCAATCCACCGCCAGCGCCATTAGGCCAACTTTTCAACTATTAACACTAATTCTTCCATTCTTCACAAACTATATACGACAGTACTCCTCCGTCCGTCGAATCGACGTGCAACGGCTCGAAAGGAAATCACCCGGACGCCAAACCGCTGGGTTCGACGTCCGGGTGGAATATAGGCAGTCCAGCCTGGTTACTTCTTCTTCGCCTTTGCTTTTTCCTCCAGGGCGGCTTGGGCCGCGGCCAGGCGGGCGATGGGCACGCGGAAGGGCGAGCAACTGACGTAAGTCAAGCCGGTGCGATGACAGAATTTGACGCTCGCCGGGTCTCCGCCGTGTTCGCCGCAAATCCCCAGCTTGATGTCGGGCCGGGTCTTGCGGCCCAGTTCGACGGCGATTTTGACCAGGGCGCCAACGCCCTCCTGGTCGATGGTGGCAAACGGATTCTGTTTGACAATCTCCTGTTCCTGGTAGCGGGGCAGGAAATGGCCCGAGTCGTCGCGGCTCATGCCCAGGCAGGTCTGGGTCAGATCGTTGGTGCCGAAGCTGAAGAACTCGGCGTCCTTGGCGATCTGGTCGGCCACCAGCGCGCCGCGGGGGATTTCAATCATTGTCCCCACCAGGTATTTGACTTTGGTCTTGGTCTCTTCCTGCACCCGTTTGGCGGTGCGATTGACGACCTCCAACTGCAACTGCAGTTCCTTGGGAAAGCCGACCAGCACAATCATAATCTCGGGCTTGACCGGGATGCCCTCCTTTTGGACCTGGACGGCGGCCTCGATGATGGCGCGGGTTTGCATCTCGGTGATTTCCGGAAACACAATGCCCAACCGGCAGCCGCGAAGGCCCAGCATCGGGTTGAACTCGTGAAGTTCGTTGACGCGCTTGGAGATTTTCTCCACCGGCACGCCCATTTTCGCGGCCAGGTCCTTCTGCGCGGTCCCCTCGTGGGGGAGAAACTCGTGCAGCGGCGGATCCAGCGTGCGAATGGTCGCCGGCATCCCCTTGAGTTCCCGGAAGATGCCCACGAAATCCCCGCGCTGGTAGGGCAGCAATTTGGCCAGCGCCTTCTTGCGGTCTTCCAGATTGTCCGCCAGGATCATTTCGCGCATCGCGTCAATACGATTTCCCTCGAAGAACATGTGCTCCGTCCGGCACAGACCGATGCCGATGGCCCCAAAGGCGAGGGCGTGGGCGACCTGTTCCGGGGAATCGGCGTTGGTGCGCACGTGCATGCGCGTGGCCTTGTCGCACCACTTCATCAACTGCGCGTAATACTGGAAGGTGCGGCTGTCCTTGGCCGGCAGCGTCTTGGCGATGAGGACCTGGATGATTTCCGACGGAGCGGTTTTCAATTCGCCCGCATAGACTTCGCCGGAGGTGCCGTCAATGGAGAGAAAATCCCCTTCCTTGAACGTCTGGCCGCTGACGGTCAGCGTGCGCGCCTGATAATCGATCTGCAACTCGCTGGCGCCGCAGACGCAGACCTTGCCCATCTGCCGGGCCACCAGCGCCGCGTGCGAGCTGACGCCGCCACGGGCGGTGAGGATGCCTTCGGCGGCGATCATGCCGCGCAAGTCTTCCGGCGACGTCTCGATGCGCGCCAGCAGCACCTTCTGCCCTTTGTGCGCCGCCTCGACAACCCGCTCGGCATTGAAATAGACCCGTCCGGTGGCGGCGCCGGGTCCGGCGGGCAGTCCCCTGGCAATGCACTTGGCGGACTTGATGGCGGCGCGGTCAAAGACTGGCGCCAGCACCTGGTCCAATTGCTCGGCGGGCACCCGTTGCACGGCCTCCTCCCACGAGATCAATCCTTCCTTCTCCATTTCGACGGCAAACCGGATGGCCGCCAGGCCGGTGCGCTTGCCGTTGCGGGTCTGGAGCATAAAGACTTTGCCGTCCTCGATGGTGAACTCGAAGTCCTGCACGTCGCGGAAGTGGCTTTCCAACGTCTGGCGAACCTGTTCCAGGTCTTTGGCGGCCTGGGGCATGATTTTCGCCAATTCGGCCACCGGCTTGGGAGTGCGCACGCCGGCCACCACGTCTTCCCCCTGGGCGTTGATGAGGAATTCTCCGTAAAAGACCTTCTCGCCGGTGGCGGGGTTGCGCGTGAAGGCGACCCCCGAACCGGACTTGTCGCCGGTGTTCCCGAAGACCATCGACTGCACGTTGACGGCGGTGCCCCAATCGGAGGGAATGTTGTATTTGCGCCGATAGACAATGGCGCGGTCATTCATCCACGAGCCAAATACCGCGCCGATGGCGCCTTCCAATTGTTTCCAGGGATCGGTGGGGAATTCCTGCCCCGTGCGCTGTTTAATCAGGCCCTTGAAGCGCTTGACCAATTCCTGCAGTCCGGCCGCGTCGATGCGCGTGTCTTCGACGTGCTCCTGGCCGGGGAAAATCTCCTTCTTGAGCCGCTCAATGACCATCTCAAATGGTTCGTGGTCTTCGCCCGCCGCCTTTTGCACTCCCATGACAACATCGCCGTACATCTGGATGAACCGGCGGTAACAATCCCATGCGAAGCGCGGGTTGCCGCTGGCCTTTTCCAGCGCGATGACCGTTTGATCGTTGAGGCCCAGGTTCAATATCGTGTCCATCATGCCGGGCATCGAATCCCGCGCCCCGGATCGCACGGCGACCAGCAGCGGCTTTTCGACGTCGCCGAATCGCTTGCCCAGCAGCTTCTCGGTATTGGCAATGCCGGCCTTGACCTGCGGCCACATTTCCTTTGGATAACTTCGGTTGTGAGCGTAATAGTAGGTGCAGACTTCGGTCGTGATCGTGAAGCCCGGCGGGACGGGCAGGCCGATGCGGGTCATCTCCGCCAGGTTTGCCCCCTTGCCGCCCAGCAATGGTTTCATGCCGCCGTTGCCGTCGGCCTTTTTGTTGCCGAATAGATAAACGTACTTTTGCGAACTTGATGATGATTTAGCCATAAAAGATTTCCTGTAGTCCTCGCCCGTTTAGCGAGTTCTTAATTGCGCCCAAAATTACCAGAGAGCACGACACAGTCAATTTCTGATTGCGAAATAAATCGACCGCCTTTTGGCAGGCTTTATGCGAAAATTGTCCCCACTTTGCGCCTTCCTCGCCTGCTCCCTCCTGCCGGGGTGCGACAAACCCGCGCCGCCCGCGCCGCAAACATTTATCGTCAATGGTGTCGTCAAAGAACTCGAACAGGACGGCAAAACAGTCCTCATCCGGCACGAAGCCATCTCCAATTACATGCCGGCCATGACGATGCCCTTTGAAGTGAGGGACACCAACCAGTTGCGCGGCTTGAAGTCGGGTGATACCATCACCTTCCAGATGGTTGTAACGCCCACCGATGGGTGGATCGATAAGATCACCAAAATTGCCGGCTTGCCCGCGCCCGCCTCGGAACCGGCCGCGCCGCCGCCCATCCACTGGACCCGGGCGCTGGAACCGTTGGATGAGGGCGACCGGCTGCCGGACTTTCAGTTCACCAACGAGTTGGGACAGGCCGTTCGCCTGAGCCAGTTCCGGGGGCAGGTGCTGGTCCTGACCTTCTTTTTCACCAGTTGCCCTTTTCCCGATTTCTGCCCCCGCATGACCAGCAATTTCGCCGAGGTCGAAAAAAAATTGGCTCAAATGCCCGAAACCCCGGCCCCCTGGCATTTGCTCTCCATCTCCTTCGATCCCGCCACCGACACCCCTCTACGGCTGGCGGCCTACGCCCGTGCGGCGGGTTACGACCCGCGCCGGTGGAGTTTTCTGACCGGCCAGGAGACGAACATCAGCGGTCTGGCCGATCAACTGGGGGAGAACTACTGGCATGAAGGGGCGGGCATCGGCCACAACCTGCGCACGGTGGTCGTGGACCCCAAGGGCCGCATCCGCAAAATCCTGCCCGGCAACAAGTGGACCAGCGACCAATTGATCCAGGAAATGATCCAAGCCGCCCGTTCTTGAATCCGCCCGCCGGAAGTTGGCCCTCCGCGGTCGCCGGGGCGCATTCGTATCAGTCTCTAACCCGTTGAGCTGCAACAGAGATTGAGTTGGGACCGAACTCCCGCACGGAGACTTTTTACTCTGGCGGCTTGTCGAATATACAAATCAGTCCCCGTTCACCTCTACATCTGGTCGTCAAATACTGGCATTTCAATTGGAAACCCTCGCCCACGCCGCCGCCGTGAAAACGCCGCAATACCAACGGGAGCAAGTGTTCATCACACTCGCCCGTTTATTCACAGGCTGCTTCTCATCAACGGGTTGTGACTTCCTCACCCAGGCGTCTTTGTGGTCTTTTGCATTTCTTTGCGGCCAAACCCAAAAAATCTTCAAAAAAGGGATTGACGGTCCCATAATAATATGGGACTATGAGCAGTGTCGGATTGCTCTTTGACATAGCGGCAAGCGCCAGTCGCCCGCCCACCGCGCGGGCGACCCGAACCTTTCAACCCGATCCGCGTTAACGTTAAAGTCGGTCAAGCCAGGTCAACGTGCCGGTCAAGGTTAGTCAAGGTATCGCTGATTGTGCTGTATCCTCCTCATAATCAGGATCTTAATCCTAATCGTAATCCTAATCTCTTCCTTCCACGTCAAGAAGAAGTCAAGGTCAGTCAAGGTTAGTCAAGGTAACCTCGCTCCAAGTCAAGGCCTGCCCTTCTCCGCGCCCTCGGCGTTCTCCGCGCGAGCCTGCCTTTTTGGACTCGCTCAGACCAAAAACCCTCTAAAACCCAGGCAATTGCTGATAATTGCGACCCTTTGTTGCCACTTGCGCGGGGCGCATTCGACCCCCCTTCAAATCCTTCCCTTGCCTGCCTTCGCGAAGTCGCCCTGCACCGGCCCAGGGCGGATGCCAAGAACGCGGTGCGGGCACTGGCGGACAATGACTTGGAATAAAATGGCTGGCGTTACGGTCATGGTTGTGCTCAATTACGGCCATGTCTGTTCATTTGGCCGGCAGTTTTGCGGGTGGTCTCCCGGGTGCCCCGCTGGTTGGGTTGGATTCGCCGGCCACCGTCCTTGTCTTCCTCCACCACGGGCGCCCGCAGCCAGATCTTGACCAGCCGCAGGACGCTCCCGTCGCTGACCCGCCGGGCCACCGCCTTCATCAGTTGCCCATGCGGTATCGTGTCAAATACTTTGACAAGTCCGCATCGATGATTTCCGCATACCTTTTCTGCACTGCTTTTTGGATTTCCACAATGGCTTGGTGCGCCCGCCGCTTGGGCCGGAATCCGTAGGAGCGCGGATGGAAGTCCGCTTCCCAGATCGGCATCAGCAGCACCACCCGGTCTTTGACCGTCGGAATTCTAGCCCGATTCGGCGTCGAATCCACGGACGCGTCAAAGCGCAATTGGCGGTTGTGTGGCCTGAAGCGGGGTCCCAACAATGCTTATGGCGGATTTGTTGTGTGCGACTGCAGCCAGAACACGTCCGGGCTGTAAGGCAGAGTCACAATAGGATAGCTGGGCGGAGGACTGTAGATATGGCGATCCTTCCATTGGTGGATTTCCGAATGGCCGTCGCCAAAGGAAAAACCGGCGGCATTGTTGTGCCGCACCGAGGGATAATCCACGATTTCCTCGCTGGCATTAGGCGCGCCAGTCCAGCCGTCCGGGTCCACGACAAAATAACCGTCATTGATCGTGTGTTCGCTTTCGTCGAGCAGAACGAAAGTATTGGCTGGCGTCCGAAAGTCCGTCAGCTTGCGCAGGACGGGAAAATTGACGTTCAAACCCCATGAGCCCTTATACCCATTGCCCGGATCGTCTCCATTGCCGCCAACCCAGTTGCTCATGGAGTAACTGCGCGGGCGCGGCACTTGCTGGTGTTGCGGGTTGATGCCGTAAGACATATCGGCCGGACAATGCCATATTCCATCGGACTTTCCGCAATACGGGAAAATGCAGCTTTTTTCGATCCCGGCCGCGGCATTCCAATTGCCCGGATCGGTTGGGGTATCGCTTTCGTCGTACAGATTTGAGCCAGACCAAACGTAGGCGGGATAATCGCTGGAATAGCCGTACGGCAGCACTTGCCTGTTATCTTCGCAGTATTGCCGCCAAGCCACGCTCAGTTGTTTGGAATTGTTCATGCAGCCAATGCCTTGGGCCTGGCTCTTTGACCGGGCCAGCGCCGGCAGGAGCATCGCGGCGAGGATTGCAATGATCGCAATGACAACCAGCAGTTCAATCAGCGTAAAACCATCGCTCCGGCGCTGGGCGCAAGCCGCCGTTTTTCTTGCGCCGCTTTCCGGGAACGCCGATGCCCTCTTTTTCGCCAGAGGCAAACCCTGCCTCATCGCCGCATTGGCAGCCTCATTTTGGTTTCCGCTTGATGCCATAATCCGGAATCCAGACTTGTTCACATCAGATAGTAGCAGCAAGCGCCCATTTTTCAAAGGTAAAACTTTTTGAACAACGCGCGCGTGCGGCCTCGCCGTGCGCGAGAGGACGACCAAGGGCTGCCTCACGCTCGCGCGTTGACTCATGGGAAAACCTGAAAATCAAACGAGACCCTGCCGAACCGGTTGTTGAACGATGAGATCCGCGAGGAGAATCAAGCGGCTTGTCCCGCGCTGAAGTAATACTTCCAGAATGCCGCGATTTCGCGCGCCATATTAAAGGGGATCTGGCCGAGCAACCGACCTTGACGTGCTGGAACCGTGAAAACTTGAACCCCCGCTCGCTGAAAGGCGAGTTTGATGCGGGGCAGGTGATAGAAATGGCTGACCACCAACACCCGTTGCGCGTGCCATCGGTGCAACATCGGGATTGTGTTTTGAACGGTCGCCTCGGTATTGATGCCGCCGTCATCGACCGAGATATCAACGGCACGAACACCATGATTGATCGCGTAATTACGCATTGCTGTGGCTTCAGTCACGGCGCCGCTGCCCGGTCCGCCAGAGACTGCAATTCGCTGCACCAGACCATCGCGATACAAACCGCACGCGGTTCGAATCCGGTCTTCCAACGCGTCCGAAAGGCGGCCGTCTTTATAGACTCGCGCCCCGAAGACAATTGCGACATCCGCAGGGCGGCGATAGTTCGTGTTCCCAAAAAACACCATGAGCGCCAGCGGATATAGCGCAAAAAGGCCGATGCTTGCCGCCACGATCGGTTGCAACCGCACCCGCGGTTGCGGCTGGGATGCTGGCCACGACTCTCGCGCAATCGCAAACATGCCGAAAGAAATCAAGAGTGAGAATGGGATGGGAAACCCGGCACTAATTCGCCCAGCAACTAGCAAACTGTAAAACTGGGTGGCATTGAACAAGGCGACGACCCCAACGCATCCGGTAATTGCCGGCGTGAGGACTGTCCCAGCAACACCAAGAGATAGTGACGGCTGGATTGCGAATATGAGAGCGGCCAGGGCGAGAAGCGCGAGCAGTCCAGCCGATAGCCAGCCTGGCGCAGCCCCAAAATCAAACCACCAGGCGCTGCCATCAAATCCTGGATTAAGCGAGCCGCCGGCAAGATTTACAAAGGTCAGTAAACTGAAAAACAATGCGAAAGCGCGTGTCATCATACGAATGTCCTGATGAAAAAGGAAAATGACCGCCGATGCCAGTCAAAAGCAGAATTGCCCAGACCGATAAACTGGCAAAGAAATGGCAAATTGAACATTCCTCTGGCTCCATCCGATCCGTCATAAGCCGTTGATATGGAATGGTCGGGGCGGTGAGATTTGAACTCACGACCTCTTGGTCCCGAACCAAGCGCGCTACCAAGCTACGCTACGCCCCGCCAACCAGAGAACACCCAGCATGCCCCCTTTCGCGCCGGCTTGCAACCAGTTTCTCAAAAGATGTCGCGGGGCGAGCAAAGCAGGAATTTGTTGTAGTTAGCAAACCAGGAAACTTTCTATGCTACAGGGGGCTGAGAGAGGAACATCCCCAAGCCCAGTCCTTGAGGAGGCCGGAGCGTA
>JBEKSF010000034.1:0-47049 GCA_049517295.1 Verrucomicrobiota bacterium | reverse complement strand
TTCGGTCTAATTCGGTTCTCACGATCTTTATCGTGTTGTAAATACGATTACTAAGAGCTGGGTCGTTCATTTGAAGATTTACCATATCGATTGGAAGACTCTTATTACCCCAATACTTTGCCGCCGCCCTTAGTCCTGGCTGACTATACAAAACGTCTTTGTTCGTCGTAAAAGCAACACTTTCCATAATAAATAATACACAGAACATACTGTCCTCATTTAGTTTTTGGCGGGCCGACTTCAAATTCCCCGCATCTAAATCCATTAGTAGTAAGATGTCGCGGTATAATTCTGCATTGGTTGGATTCACGTCCTTTGCTCGCTGCGCTGACAATTTAGCTGCAAGCAAGGAGCCAAATAGTAATAGGACAGCGGAAACCAATACACATTTTAAACATATTCTCTCGGTTAAAGCATTCATAATACTTGAAAGAGTGGAAGGGTCAGTCCTTGTATTTTGCTGTTTTTGCGGTTCATTGTAGAGGGTGAAAGGGGCACCCATTAGGGAATTGGTATATTTTCATTTTCGTCGTCATCGTGAAAAGTCTCACAACGCTCGATCTCAACGGTGTCATCGGCCAGGCACAAATTGGCCCCCGTCTGATCGCCTGCGTCCTCCTTCTGCGTTCGGTTGCTTACCCCGTCAGAGAACAACGGTTCTGATATCTGGCGGCGGCGCCCGACGGGAACCTTCATTGTCAACTGGGCGTCAACGTCCGATGCTCTCACGGGGCAACTGGTGTCCAAGCTTTCGATCAATTGTTTGGCCGTCCTCATCCGCGTCGTGCCGTTGTGACTGACGCGAGCTTGCCATCCCACCGCCAGTTTTTCAAGCCTTAATCCCTATCCTCCTTCCCATCAACGCCTTCCGCCTTCCCCATATCTGTATCTGTCAATCCCCGCCCCGCGCTACTCCAGTGACCGGACGCAGCAGACTTCATCCTCGCGCAACGCCTCCAGCGCGGATTCTGGAACGGTGATGACGGCAAGCGTGTCCCCGACGGCATTGAACACCTCGGCGCTGTAGCCCTCTTCCCCATCCTGGGCGAGGTGGTGCTCCACCAACTTCACAATGTCGCCGCGCCTCAGTCGTTCTTCCGGCATGTCGCGCGCCAGCGCCGCATCTTTATAGAGTTCAAATTTCATCCGGCTCTTCGTTTATCTGGCAACAGTGTAACGAACTTTGTCACTCCCGACAAGTGTTCGGTCATCCAAATCGCCCGCACCGCCAGCGCGACATTGTTTGGCCCCGTCAAGGTGCCGCGAATCTCGTAGTATTGGCCAAATTTGTTGGATTTCCTGGGCACGGCATCCAGCGGGAGCAGTTGCGCGCGCAAGTCGTGCAGCAACTGTTCGGCGCTCAGCGGCGTGTAACCAGCCCGCTCCAGAAAACCCGACTTGTCGCCGCGCTCCTGGGGGATGAGCAGGTAACGCGTCACCTTCTCTTTTGCAATAATGGTGTTGGCGGGAAGCTTCAATATGGCCTCGTCATTGCGCCGGGCGCCTCAAGAGCAATCGGCGTTGTCGCATCGTGATCCAAATCGATCATTCATTCGCTCAACGCATTGTAGACTCTGTATTTGACCCGCGGCAATGGTCAAAAGGTCATTTCCGCCTGCGGCCAGGCCTTTCCACTTTTGCGTAATTCCTGTACTTCGCGGTCAATCGTCTCAAAACCTCCTTTCCATCAACGTTTTCCGCCTTCCCCATATCCGTGTCAATCCAGTCGATCCGTGATTGAAACAAATCTCCAAAAATTCCGCGTTTTTTCCCCCAGTCGGTTTTTCTCCCCCGTGGAAATGTGATCAACTCCTGCGCGTGAAGGCATCGATTATGTCTGTCGCGTGGGAGCGTTTCCCGCGCCCATTGGCCAAGGCGGACGATTGTCAACCAAGGGCGGCAACCGCCCCAGGCGCCCTCTCTGCCGCGTCCGTCCGCGCATCGACGCCACGCCTCGTTCCAAATAAATTAGAAACTCTTATCACCAGCAAACTATTAGACGCCCTATTAAACTATTAACAGTAATTTTTTTATTCCCCTAATTCTATGAATGACAACGCTCCTCTCTTCGCAGGCCCAAACTCCGCCGCGATGCCCTCAGCCGGCCGCCTGGGCGGCGATCGGTTCCTCCGCCGCGGCGGAGCGGACAAGGTCAAATCTCAATTCGGACGCCAGTTGCTCCTCGTTCTCCAGCATCGCCGCCAGGGTGAAGCGGCTTTCCAGGGTCAGGCGCGTCTCCGCGCTGGCGATCATGGGATGCGGCGTCAGCGCCACAAACGCCGCGGAGGTGTGGCGGGCGATGCGCTGCAGGCGATACCAGGTTGTGCCGGGAACTTTCCGCAATTGCGCCGCCGGATTCATTTTCAAATCCAGCGCCAGCAGGGGCAGATTGCCGTCGCGCAACAAAATATCGGCCGCTTTCAGCGCCTCCTCAGCCGTCCGGCACCGCACCCAAAAGAGCCGCGACAACACCGGAGCCTCCAATCCGGCGGGATCGAACGAATCCAGGCCATCGATCAACCCCATCCACTGGCCGGCGTGGCACCCCTGGCGCAGCATCGCCCGCAGCAGCAGCGCGCTGCCTGTGCCGGAGCCGTGGCTGACGACCTCCGTGATGGCGCTTTTGGGCCAGCCGCCTTGCAGCAAGTCATCCAGCCGGGGCAGACCGGTGGGCAGGCAGCAACGGGATTTGGCCGGAGCGCTCTCCGTCCAGGTTCGGACCTGGGGAAAGCGTTCCGACAAGAGCCGTCGCAATTGGATGATGCCGCTGGCGTCGCCCGATTTCACAAGAATTTTCCATTCCCATTATAGCCGATCCCGCGAAGGGAGGAAACCGGATTTATTCCAAATGAGCCAATCGGCTTTGATCCAGCCCCGCCGGCGTGATGGTTTGGCCGTTGCCCTGTCCAACTGTGCGTGACGAGGATTCTCAGTCGCAGGTTGCCGATTCGCTCTTCGGCAAGCAGAACATTCCCGCTGGTCGAACGAATCCGTCGCCTGGAGCCAGAGTGCATCCCTGCTCGTTACGACGTTGGGGCCGCTCGGCGGGAACGCGCATTTACGCTGATCGAACTGCTCGTGGTGGTTGCCATCATCGGCATTCTGGCCGCGTTGCTGCTTCCGGCGCTCGCCAAGTCCAAGGCCCAGGGATGCTCCACGTCGTGCAAAAATCACCTCAATCAAATGGGCATGGCGCTGGAAATGTATGTGAATGAAAACCGGTACATATATCCTGACGCCAATGCTCTATGGTTCCAGGCCCTTGCGGCTTATTACCCGCTGCAATGGACCAATCGATCGTACCACTGCCCGGGTTACAAGGGAGACATCTCGCTTTACGCCGGAAGCCTCCCGCACGACCCGCTGGGCAGCTATGCTTACAACGCTTCGGGCGTGGGGAGTTATGACTCCCTTTCTCCATCGTATTTAAAGGGTCCCGGCAGATACGGCTTGGGCGACACACACCGCAATCGGCCCGCAACTTCTCAGTCTCAGGTCAGAGCGCCGAGCCAGATGTTGGCCATCGGCGAATCCAGGCACCGAGGCGAGCGGGAGGTGTCCAATGAGTCGGGTGTCTTTGTGATGTATTGCGGCAACTTTGCGGGGCCCCCCGGATTAGCATCTCTTTTGCGCAATTATTATTATGGCAGCCCGCCGCTCCCGGAGAGACACGGGACGAACTATAATCAACTCTTCTGCGATGGCCACGTCGCGTCGATGAATCCTCGAATCCTGTTCAACCCCACCAATAGCGCGGCCATCTGGAATTACGACCACCAGCCCCATCCGGAACTCTGGGTCGGTCTTAATCTTTACTAACGGGTGAGGTCTTAAGTCGTTACGGGTTACGGTTCCATCTCTTCGCACTATCACTCCCAAGGAACTGCCCCAAGCCATCTCCAGTCTAAAACATCTCCAGGAGGCCGATTAAAATGCCCAGACCGCGCTTTTATTTTATTTGGACGATTGGGCCGCGGAAAGGCATGATAAGGAAGCCGAGTTTCTCATGGCCGATAATGATGACAGCTTGTCCGTGACGCTGCCGGATGCCCTCCGGCGGCAGTTTGCGCAGGTCGAACGCCGCCTGTGGCGCGTGGAGACCGCTCTCGCTCTTTGTTCGGTCGCGGGCGGGCTGCTGCTGTCGTTTCTGGTTCTCTTCATTTCCGATCGCTTTTGGGACACGCCCAAATCCGCGCGGACCGGCTGCCTGCTCTGCGGGCTGGCCATTGCCGTGGTCGCGAGCCTGTTCTGGGCGCGGCGCTGGATTTGGCGGCGGCGCGACCTGCGCGACCTGGCCATTCTGGTCCAAAAAAAATACCGCCGCTTGGGCGACCGCCTGCTGGGCATTGTCGAACTGGCCGGCGAAAAGCGGCACTTTGCCAACTTTTCCCCCGCCCTCTACCACGCGGCCATCCACCAGGTGGCTGCGGAGGCCAAGAGCTATGATTTTGGCCAAAGCGTCAGTGCGGCGCGCGCCCGGAAAATGTCGTTTGCCGCCGCCGGGCTGGCCGCCTGTGTTCTGGCGGTGTTTGCCCTGGTGCCGCGGCCAGGTTGGAACGCACTGTTGCGCTGGGCCGTCCCGACCGCCGGGATCGCGCGCTACACCCTGGTCAGTTTGGAAGGACTGCCGCGCGAGTTGATCGTGGCCAATGGCGAGCCGTTCAACCTGGACGGGGCCGTTCATTACCGCTCGTTTTGGAAACCGGGGCGGGTTTCCGCGCTGTGGCCGCGCCAGCCTCCCCTCCAAAGCGCCGTCAGGGGCGGAACATTCCACCTGACCGTTCCCGGCCAGGTTGAGGAGGGGACGTTGCGGGTGCGCGTCGGCGACGCGCTGGCGGAGGTCAGAGTCTTGCCGGCTTATCGCCCCTCGTTGCAGGAACTGGACGCGGACATTCAATTGCCGGACTACTTGCACTACCCCTCGCAAACCGAGCGGTTGCCCGGCGGCGCGCTCCTGGCGGTCGAAGGCAGCCGCATCGCCTTTCACGGCAAAACCAGCCGTCCTTTGCGCGCGGCGCTGATGCAAAGCGCCGGCGAGCAGCCGAAGCCGCTCAAAATCGACGGCGACACTTTCAGCAGCGAATCGACTCAGCCCGAAGGAGCGGCGGAATTCGATTTTAACTGGCGCGACAACCTCGGCCTGAGCAACGCGGTCCCCTTGCGGCTGTCCGTGCGCATGGAACCGGACGCCCCTCCCGCGCCGGAAATCCCGGACTTGCCGCGCGAGACGGCCGTTCTTGCCTCCGACGTGTTGCGCATCCGCGTGCGGGCAACCGACGATTTCGGGGTGCGCGATTACGGCTTGATGTGGGACCTGACGGCCGACTCGCCGCCAACACAGATCGAGGCGACGGAAATCAAAACCCAAACGCCCTCGCCGCGGATCAAGACGGCCGAGAAAGTGTTTCTGTGGAGCCCGGCCGTGTTTCGCATCCCGGCTGATTCGACCGTCGAACTCCAGGCCTTCGCGCGCGATTACCTGCCGGAGCGGGACCGCGCGCTGACCGGCATTTATCGCATTCATGTTTTGAGCGCCGAAGCGCACGCCGAACTGGTCCGCGAACAACTCGAGGCGGTCATGGCCCAGGTCGAGGAGGTCACCCGTCTCCAGGAAAAAATTGTCGCCGCCCTTGCCGAGGTCAAGGACAGCCAGAAAATGCCCGAAGCGCAAAAATCGACGCGCCTGGGCCAAAGCAAGGATGACCAGTTGGAAAATGCCTCGCGCCTGGACGAGCTGTCGCGCCAAGGCGAGCGGGCGCTGCGCGAGGGGATGAAAAACCCGCTCCTGACCGCGGAAACCATCCGCCAATGGAGCCAGTCGCTGCAGCAATGGCGGCAGTTGTCCCAAAACAAAATGCAGGACGCGGCCAGCGCCATGCAATCGGCGCGGCAGAACCCGGCCTCCCAACCGCAACAGACGGCCGACGCCCTGCAAAAGGCGCAGGATGTCCTCAACGAGCTGGAGAAAATGGAGAGCAAGGCCAACCAGCACATGGACGATCTCCAGGCCCTGACTCTGTCCCAGCGTTTGCGCAAGGTCGGCTCGGAGGAAAAGGACATCAGCGGCGTCCTGGTTGGAGCCGCGCCCGACACCATTGGTTTGCTGCCGCGCGACCTGCCGGAGAAATGGAAGCTTTTTGAATATGGCCTCACCCGCCACCAGGCCGATGCCCAAAAGGAAACCGTAACCTTGCAGGGCGAAATCAGCCGCTTCTTCGAGCGCACTCAAAAAACCAACTACGGCGCCGTCAGCCAGGAAATGAAAACCGCGCGCGCCTCCGACGAATTGGAGCGGCTGGGCGGGTTGATCGATAACAACATGAGCATCGAGGCCTCCGACAACCTCGGCCAATGGTCCGGGCGTTTCCAAAAATGGAGCGACGCATTGGAGCCGAAGCAGGAGGGTAAAAGCGGCAGTTCCGGTTCCAGCGGCGGCCAGAAAGAGATGGACCTGACCCAACAGTTGATCGCCCTGCTGCGCGTGCGCGAAAACGAGATCACCCTGCGCGACCAAACTTCGGTTCTCGACCAGAACAAAGCCCAGGCGCCCGATTACAAACAGCGCGCCGCCTCGCTCTCCGACGGCCAGGCGACGTTGTCCGATGACTTGGAGCGGATTCGCCAAAAAACCCCCTTGTCAGCGCTGGACACGGCCTTCAGCCAGAGTTCCGCCGCCATGAAAACGGTGGCCGGATTGCTGCGCCAGCCCGAGACGGGCAAACCCGCCGACGCCGCCGAGGTCGCCACCATCGAGGACCTTTCCGATCTGATCAACCTCATCAATGAACAAGCCCAGCGCCCCAGCCCGCAGCCGTCGCAAAGTTCGGGCGATAAAAGCTCCGACGAGGAGATGCAATTCCTCCTGCAAATGATGCGCAATTCGGCCAACGCCAAAGAAGCCGCCGCCTTCCGTCCAGCCACGGGTTTGAATCGCGCCGGAGGCTCAACGGGCCGCAACGCCGGCCGCCTGGAGGGCGACGCAGCTGGACGCGGCCCCGGGGCGCGCCAGGTGCGCCAGGCAGCCGGGGTGATGGAGGATGCGCCGGCGGAATATCGCGACGCGCTGGAGAATTATTATCATGGCATCGAACAAAGCCAGTAGCGTGTCGCTATTCGTCTTGACGCTGGCCCTGGCCGCGCCCGCGCAGCAGTTGTACACCGGCTCGGCGGGCGTGATCGCGGCCGACGTCGATAAGATATACCTCAAAGGGATGCAATACCTGGCCCGCACACAGAGCACCGAGGGCAATTGGCCCGACGAACCGCGCGGCACCGAGCCCGCGCTGACGGCCCTGGCGGTCGTGAGCTTGCTGGCGCATGGCGACGACCCCAATTTCGGCCCCTACAACACCATCGTCCACCGCGGCCTGGACTACCTTGTCAAACATGCCGACCCGGCGACCGGTTACATTGGGCCGTCCATGTACAATCACGGCTTTGCCACACTGGCGCTGGCGGAGTCCTACGGGGCGGTGGACGATCCGCGCCTGGGGCCGGCGTTGCAGCGGGCCGTGCGCCTGATCGTCAGCGCCCAGGCGGGGAACAGCCTTCACGCCTGGCGGTATTCGCCGGAGGCCAAGGACGCGGACACCACCGTCACTGGGGCGCAGATGGTGGCGCTGCTGGCCGCGCGCAATGCGGGCATCACGGTGCCCCAGCCCGTCATCCAGAATGGCCTTAATTTCTATCTCTCCTGCCAGACCGCCGACGGGGGCATCGGCTATATTTCACCCGTCGCGCCCAACGCCACGCGCACGGCCATCGCCTGCGTCGTTTTCGCGCTGGCCAAGGAAAAAGACTCGGCCGCCTTCAAGAACGCCTTTAATTTCCTCAAAAACGCGCCGCCAGACGTGCAGTATCCGCAGTATTTTCTCTATTACGTCTCGCAGGCCTATTTCCACGGCTCGCCCCAGTTGTGGCAAAGCTGGAACCGGAACAACATCACGTCGCTGCGGGCCACGCAGGCGGCGGAGGGCAATTGGGACGGCCAATTCGGGGCCACCTTTGCCACCGCCGGTTCCCTTTTGTCGCTTGCTTTGAACTATCGCTATCTGCCCATTTATGAAAGATAACGCGGTGCTCGGCGGGTTGCTGGCGGGCGCCATCGCCCTTGTTGGCGCAGCCGCTTGGGGCGCTCAGGTCGCCCCGTCCGCGCCGGCGCCCCAGGACGTCCTAGAGTTTGTCGATGGCTCTGTCTTGCACGGCCAGGTCCAGAACATGAACCTGGAACATGGCCTGACTTGGGCAGAGCCCGACGCCCGCCAGGCCATCCATTTCCGCCCGGCGCACATTGACTTTATCCGCTTCGCACACGCCCGCGCCGTCAGCCTGGCGCCAACGTGCCACCTGCGCTTTGCCAACGGCGATGATTTGTTCGGGTCGATTGCGTCCTTGGATTCCGAGCGGCTTGGATTCCGCACCTGGTTCGGCGGGGCGATGAACATCTCGCGGGCGGCGGTGCGCTCGATCACGTTTCTTTCCAGCAATTACTCCATCGTCTATGAGGGGCCTTACGATGCCAGCGGATGGACTGTGGCCAACAATGCTTCGCAAAGCTGGTCCTACCACGACGGCTGCTTCGTCGGATCGGGTCCCGGCACCCTCTCCCGCGATTTGTCCCTGACCAATTCCGCGACGGTGGAATTCGATCTGGACTGGAACGGCCCCTTCCAATTGCTGGTGGGTGTCTATAGCGACCTGCAGACGCGGCGCGATTCGTACTGGCTGGAGTTCTCCTCCCAACAAGTCAGCCTTCGCCACGCCCCGGCCATCGGCCTGCCGCGCAATTTCGGCGGCGTCCCGCTGCCCGGCGCGGGATCGAAGGGGAAAATCCGCGCCGCCATCCAGTGCAACCGGCAGGAGGGCGCCGTCTCGGTTTTTGTCAATAATACCATGCTCAAAACCTGGAAGGACCAAGGCGGCTTTCCGGCCGTCCAGCCGGGCTTTGTTCAGGCGCTCGGCACCGGCCTTGTTTTTCAGCAGGAGGGCGTGGCAGGCGCCACACTCAAGCTGGGCAATTTCAAGGTCAGCCAGTGGCAGGGCCCCTCAGAGCCGGACACCACGGTGGAAACGGCCAACACCGACTCGATCCATTTTATCAATCACGACCGCGCGGCGGGGAAGATCACCGGAATCCAAAATAGCAAGGTGACGCTGGCCCTTGGAGACACCGTCCTGAACATCCCCCTGGAGCGCGTCACCCAGATCAACTTCGCCGGCGCCGGCGCCCCGTCCCCAGCGGCGGGGCCTTGGGTCGTGCGCGCCCATTTCCCCGGCGGCGGCAGCCTTTCCTTTCAACTGGAAAGATGGGATGACAAAATGGTTTGCGGCCAAAGCCCGATCTTCGGCTCGCTCTCTTTGCAGTCCGCCGCCATTCGCCAGATGGAGTTCAACCTGGACCGCCCCAAAGGGGAGGGCACCGCTGTCGCAGACAAGGAGTTTGATTCGTTGGATGAATAAAGCCCCCCATCTTGTCGCCAGCCTGGCCCTGCTCCTGGCCCAGCCAGTTCACGCCCAGGCCCCGCTGACCAACCTGCCTTCCGACTGCCTGTTTTTCCGCAATGGCGACACCCTTTACGGCAAATTGCTTGCCGTGGATCCCCCCGACCTCGTCCGCTGGCAACACCCCGACGTCTCCGACCCAATCGACTTCAACGCGGACAGGGTTTTGCAGATCGATTTTCCCCAGCAACCAAGCGCCGCCCGCCATTTCGATTTTCCGTGCAATATCGCCCTGGCCAACGGCGACGCCCTGAGTGGCAACTTCGTTTCATGCGATCGCCAAACCGTGACCCTCGATACCTGGTATGCCGGCCTATTGCAGCTCCCGCGCCGGGCCGTTCTGTCCGTCGCCTTTGTTTCTCGCGCCCCGGCCCTCTTCGACGGCATCACCGGCATGGACGGCTGGACCCGGGGCAAGGGAGTCGAGGCCTTCAGCGGCAACGCCGGCGATTGGGTTTACCGCCATGGGGGATTCTACGCCGACAAACCCGCTTCCATCGCGCGCGACGTGAAACTGCCGCCCTTGGCCGACATTGAATTTGACCTGGCTTGGAAAGGCACCCTCAACCTCGCGGTTGCCCTTTACACCGACTCCCTCCAGCCAATCCTGTTGACGGAAAAAGACAAGGGGCCGGATTTCGGCGGGTTTTACAGCCTTCGTTTCCTAAACTCCGTCTTCATCACACTGTGGCCGATCCGCAAAAACGAGCCGCAGCGCACGCTGGGCGATCTCGTCGTCCCCTCTCTCAATAACAAGGACCGCGTCCACGTCGGTGTCCGCGCCAGCAAGGAAGACCACCGCATCGCTTTGTACCTCGACGGCTCCCTGGTCAAAGATTGGATTGATCCCGCCGGTTTCGTGGGCGAGGGCACCGGCGTGCGGTTCGTGCAGAACTCCACCTCTCCGGTCAAATTAAGCAACCTCCGCGTCACCAAATGGAACGGCGTGCTGGACCAGGGCGAAACCGTTCCCACGGAGGACCCGGCGCACGACACGGTTTCGGTCGATTCCGGGGCCAAGGTCAGCGGCGCGGTCGATACGATCGCCCGCGGGCGAATCTCCCTCCTCACGACCAACGGCATGACGCCCATTGCTCTGACGCGGGCCAACGCCATCGAGTTCGCGCGCGCGCGCTCGCAACCCTTCAAACCCGCCGCCGGCTCTGTCCGCGCCACCTTTGCCCAGGGCGGCGTCGTGACCTTTGAGTTGCTTAGTTGGCGCCCCGACGGCGTGGTCGTCGTCAGCCCCGACTTCGGAAAGGCGACCTTCGATCCCGCCGCCTTTTCGCGCCTGCAATTCCTGGCGCCCGATCCCAAAAGCTGAAATGGATTGTCAACCCGGTTCAAAGTGACATCGGCAGAAAACCGATTTTGCTCTTTTCTCCGGCGGCGTCATTTGTTATACATATTGCCGACGACTCGGTTATGGCGACGACGCAATGGCAAAAAAAATTGGAAATTCCGGGGCGCGTTGTGTTTTCAGAGGGCAACGGCGAACTGGAAAGACTGGAAGTTAATACGGCCTGGAGCAACACCGAAATCTATTTGCACGGGGCGCACGTCACCCATTTTCAAACCAAGGGCGAGGCGCCGCTGCTGTTCATGAGCAAGCTCAGCCGCTTTAACGAGGGCACTCCCATTCGCGGGGGCATTCCGGTGATTTTTCCGTGGTTCGGACCGCGCGAAGGTGAATCGGCGCATGGCTTTGCCCGCATTCAATCTTGGGAATTGCGCGAGGTTTCCCAGTTGTCCACCGGCGAAGTGTCCTTGCGCCTGTCTCTGCCCGAATCGCCCTCGGCCGCCCTGTTTCCCAAGTTTACGGCCGACTACTGGGTGACGGTCGGCAAAACGCTGGCCACCCGTTTGATCATCGCCAACGCCTCTGAGGACCAGGATTTCACTTTCGAAAACTGCCTCCACGCCTATTTCAACGTCGGCGACATCGCCGCCATATCCGTCACCGGCTTGAAGGGGGCCGATTACCTCGACAAAACGGAGAATTTCGCCCGCAAAACCGAACACTCAGAGCACCTCAAAATCTCCCGCGAAACCGACCGCATCTATCTGGACACCACGGCGCCGGTCGAGATACACGATTCCAAACTGGGCCGGCGCATTCGCATCGACAAGTCCGGTTCCTTGTCCACCGTCCTTTGGAACCCCTGGGTGGACAAGGCCGAGCAGATGCCCGATTTCGGAGGCGACGAGTTCGAGCGCATGGTCTGCGTGGAGTCCGGCAACGTGGCCGACAACCGCATGACCCTGCCTGCCGGCAAAAGCGCCACCCTCTCCGTCGAATACAGCGCGCTACCCTTGTGAGCTGGTTTTAAGCTCGCGCATCTGAATCAGGGCAGTTTGCAGGTGAGGGTGAGAAAGACCGAGTGCGCACGGTAATTGGGGGCGCCGCCACTGCTGGGCTCGTTATAGCTGTCGAAGCGGTATTGCAGCTTGACCGAGACGTTCGTGCCGAAACGGCGCGACAATCCCGCCTGAACACTCTGTCGCTCGTAATCAATTCCCAAGGGCAGGCCGCCAGCGAAGTTGTGCTGGGCATAATCGGCATCGGAGAAGGCATAGCCCGTGAATAATTGGCTCGTCCGCGTCAACACATAAGTGGCGCTGGCGGTGACGCTGTAAACATCCCCACGGTAGGGCACCACAGCCGGCGAGGCGTCAGCCGCCGTGTCCGTCTCGGAGGTTTGGTACGAAAAGGCGGGGGTGAAATAAACGCGGCGGGTGGGTGTTAGCGTGGTGCTGATGGAGACGGTTTGGGAATGTTCTTCGCCAGCAAGCAGTTGGCCGCCCGGAGAAATGACGTTGCCGAATGAAACATAAGGGGCCGTGGTCACGTGGTAGTCGGTCGTATCGTATTGATACGTAATGGTCGTTTGCACGCGGGGGGTGGGATGCAACACCAGTTTGGTTTCGACTTCATCGGTAAGGAGATCGCGGGCGCGGATGAACGTGGGATAGGCGGTGGCGACGGGTTGGATAAGCGGGGCGCTATCGTAGTGGCTGTCGTCTTCATAACGACGATAGTGCGCGCTGAAGGAAACCGTGCGCCAGGGCGAGGTGTTGAAGCCAACCCGGAGATCGCTGGACTGGCTGGAAAACTCCGTTTGCTGCTGAAACACCGCCTTGTTGAGTATGTCCTGCGCGGCTGAAAACTGATCCGATTGACCGATGGATTGCTGCTCCAGGCGGGCATCGGCAAAGAGGCCCGTGAATGGGATTTTCGAGTAGCGCAGGGCCAGGTTCTCTTGAAATGAGCTTTCCTCGTAGTCCGACGCCACGTTGAATGGAACGATGGAATTGCTCACAGGCACGGCCGTGATCTGTTGTTCAACGATTCCGGCGCCCATGCCTTCCTGGCGGCTCCATTCCGCCTGCGCCCCGGTGGAAATGCTCAGGCCATTGAACGGGCCAATCAGGCCGTTGAGATTGGCCACGTGCGACTCCTTTTCCAGCGTGATCCGCGGAATGGCCGCCTGTTCCAGAAGCGTCGTGCTATCCAGCCGGAACGTCGAATCGGCGTTCAGTTTGCTATAAAGATAACCGGCCGAGCCGAACAGCCAGTCGTCGAATTTCTTTTCCAGCCGGATGGTGTTGGCTCCCTGAAAGTAAGTCGTCCCTTCGTTTACGATTTGCGGCCCCTGACTGAGGACGGTGTTGCTGCTTGCGGTCTTGAGGTTGTAAAACTCGCCGCGAAAACGTTCTTCAATCCTGACTCCTTTGATGTCATCGGCCAAATCAAATTTGATGATATGCACGCCCTCGTTGATCGCCTCGCTGGCGGGGCCGATGTTGCGCGCGTTGTTGCCGCCGCCGACTGCGTTCCATTCCGTGGTGGCTTCATCGCCTTGCCTGTAATCATATTCATAACCCAGCGTCATTCGCGGCCAATCCGGCAAAGTCAAGCCCAGGTCAATCCACGCCTTGCCGATATCCAGGTGCAGGTCCTCGCCCAGGCGCGGCGCCGACTCAAGCAAGCCTGGTTCATAGCCGCCGGTATCATCAAAGTATTTCCGATACTGCTGCCAGCCTGAATGGATGAAGCCAAGATCAGCGCGATCCACGGTCAATGCGATGCTATAGTCGTCCAGCAAAACATGGCCGTCCACCACCGTCTTGGTATCCGGGCGGGTTTGGTCGAACATCTCAAATTTTTCCAGCCCGCCGTTCAGCCCGTCTTTCTGCCAGTACTGTTCCCTGTATTTGTGGTTGTCACCGCTGACCGTCGTCCCGCCAAACACGGGTGTAAGTGTAACTTCGACCTGGTTGCTCCGCGCCGCATTATCCCACAGCGCGCCTTGGTCGATCCAGGCGCGCAACAAGGATACTTGCCGCACGGTAAGTTGCCGGCCTTTTCCGATCGGCGGCATTTCCATATCTTCCACCAAATAGGCGGTGTAATGAATGAGATGACTTTTGGCGCTGTTGCCGGGTAGTATGTCCACGCCCCCTTCCCCGCCTTTGAGGGCGGCCTCACGGTTATCAAGACGGAATTTGCTTTTCGGTTTCTCCGGCCCGTGGCACCGCAGGCAAGTAGTTTCCAGAATCGGCTTGACGTCCCGAGCGAAATCTATTTGGACGGCCGCAGGGGGCGGCAATTTTGAAATATCCACGTTGGCCCCTGAAACGGCCACGCCGGCGAGGGGCGCCGCCAGGCACAGACCGATCTGTCCAAGCCGGGCCGCGGTGTTCAGCTTGGCCTTCAATAGAGCAGAATAGGATGGATGTTTGAGCCGTGAACGGCCGTGTGGCAGCCAGCGCTCCAACAACTGCCCAACGCAAGGCTGCTGGAGTGATCCCGGCCTCCGATGAATATTTGCCCGCCGGTCGCCGGTCCCTGCACTTGCGCATGGCAACGGAGACACAGGTTGGAATCGGGCACGGTGAGCATTTTGGCGTTGATCGATCCGTGGGGATTATGACAAACGGTGCATCCTTCCCGCATCGCCGGGTGCTCGTAAATGACCGGCTTGGTCTGTTGGCGATGGCATTGGGCGCACGTTTCATTTAATCGTGCCATTGCCAGCCCGCCCGCCGGCTTCATGATGTCCAAGCCGTGGGGATCGTGACATTGGGCACAGTTCATTTTCCCTTCGAACACCGGATGATGCTGGGGAAAATCAAATTCGGCCCGCGTCTCCAAATGACATTGGACGCACGCTTGCGGGTCCTTGCCGGGGTTGATGATGAATCTGTCCCGCCCGCCCGCGCCACCCACCGCGATGTGTTTGCTGCCTGGACCGTGGCAGGATTCGCACCCGCACTGGCCGGCCATTGCTCCGTTTTCCAAATGCAATCGCGCGTGCGGACTGGCCGGGAAGGCCCGGCTGATTTCTTCGTGACAGTCGGCGCAGGCCTTGTCCCCCACGAATGTCGCCCCTTCGATTCGCGGCGGGTCAACCACCGTGCTGTCTGTCGTGGAGCAGGAATTCGCCAAAAAAAGCAACCCCCCGGCACCGGCAGTCAGCACCACTCCCGCCAGCCAGCCCGGTTGCTTTGCCTTTAACAGGGGCATAGGACGCAATCGCCCGGAAGTGGTATATTTAAATGACTGCCGCCCACGCCCATTGTTGGATTGATCAAGGGTTGGGCAATTGGCCTACGCGATAAAACAGGTCGCCGTTTGGCGTAAATGTGTTCGAATACGGCACCAGACTGCCGGCGGCAACATTGGTCACCAGTGGCGCCCAATTCTCCAGGTCCGACGAACTTTGCACGACGTACGAAAGGCCGGCATTGGCCGTGTAGTTGAAGGAGAATTGGCCGGCGTTGACCTGCGCCCCGGAAATACTCACCGCCACCGGGCTGACCACTGTCACATTCACCGCTGCGGAAGTGGCGGAGATTCCAGATGCTGTTGCCACAGCCGTCAGAGCGTAAGCGCCAGCCGTCAAATTCCCGGCCGTAAAACTAAAGGGTGCTGTCAGAACTGACCCCGCCAAAATGTTGTTGGTAAAAAAACCCACATTCGTCACTGTCCCGCTGCTCGCCGCGGCATTGGCAGTGATGGTAACGTTCGCAGGAGCCGCAAAGACCGCCCCACTGGGCGGGTTGGTGATCGTTACCGTCGGTGGAACCACGGCCGCCGTCGATCGAGTGTAAGTAAAGGTCTTGTTCCCGTTGCCGCCGGCTCCACCCCAACCGGTCAGCGTGAGCGAAAAGTAAATGTCATCGTTTGTCAGATGCACTACGAAGTTTGTGCCGACAAGGTTCGGCGGTCGATGTCCCTCCTCCAAGGGACACGGGCCGTAAGTCAACTTGTTATAGTTGGTGAGCGCTCCAACGGCCCATCGAGTACCCTTGGGACTGATATTGGCCGTCGCGCCGGTTTCCTTCATGGCATTGTACAATCCCCCGCTGCTGCCCCGGGTGAATGCTACGTCCGGCGTCAGTTGGTCTTCGAGATTGGCCGGTGGCGCATGAGTGAAGGTGATGGTTGGACCATTCCATATCGTTGAGGCGGAGAGGCAAGGCGCGCCGGCAATTATGACGCTGGCAGCCAGACCGCGCAGGCTGCGGAACAATGTCGATCGTTTAGTGTTCGATTTCATAGATGGCATGAGGTTTGAGTGTGCTGTTTGTTCCCGAAAATTTACGGCGAAAGTTGAACAACCCTGTAGAATCGCGAGCCGCCGGGGGAAAACGCGTTGCTGAAGACCACCACGCTTGCAGGCGCCACGTTTGTCTGAATCGGCTCCCACGTTACCAGGTCAGACGAGCTTTTAACGACGTATGATAACCCGCTTGTCGCAGTGCAACTGAAACTGAATTGGCCGTTTGCAACCGCCGCGCTGCCCACGGCTAATGTCGGCGCGCTGGCCGCCTGCGCCGTCGAACGCTGATACGCAAAACCCCCGCTGCCATGAGACCCCCACAATGTAAACTCAATGGATAGATAAATATCGTCGGAAATCAGATGCAGCACCGCCGGCTTACCCACCAGCGTCGTGGGAGAATTGCCGTTCAGCCAATCCAGCCAATTGGAGTAGGAAAGCGCCGCGTAGTTAGTCAGGCGCCCAAAAGCCCACTCCGTGTCCGCGGGACTGTCCGGCCCGGCATTGGTCTCGGTGACGGCGTTGAACAAGCCCTGGGAAGAAAACCGAGTCAACCAGACGTTGGCAGTGATCCGGTCTTGATTGGCCGCCTGGGTTGGGTCCGGCGATGGCTGATTATATGTGATGAGCGGGCCAGTCCATACCGTGGCCCCCGGCGCCAAAGGAGCGCCCAGCCCCGCGCAGGCAAACGCGATCAGCCACCGAAGCCGCACCTTCGATTTCCAATCCGCGGGGCTGCCTTTATGGGTTTCCCACCGGCCAACGATTTGTTTTCGACAGGACACAAAAAGCCTTTCTCCCCCCTAAGAGGCATAACTGGCGGATTTGTTCCCGACCGAGGCGGGATCGTCTTTTCCGGGAACTTTCAGCCGCCCCGCGACTCTAACGATATGATATATTGACGCATGGCCGGTCCTACTTTTGAAAGCGTAGTAGCTGAATTCTACGAGCCTCTTTACAGGTTCGCCTTCAGTCTTGCGCGTGTGGAGGCCGACGCGTGTGATTTGACCCAACAGACCTTTTACCTCTGGGCGACCAATAGCCACCAATTGCGCGACCCGACCAAGACCCGGACCTGGCTCTTCACCACTCTTTATCGCGCCTTCCTGCAGAGCCGCCGCAGAGACCTCCGCTTTCCCAAGCAAGAATTTGACGAAACCGACGCGGACATGCCTTGGGTTGAGCCGGTGACGGCCCGGCATCTGGACACCGCCCAGGTACTCGAAGCGCTGGGGCGCGTGGACCAGCACTACCAGGCAGCCGTGTCACTGTTTTATTTGGAGGAGTGTTCCTACAAGGAAATCGCCCTCATCCTCGATGTCCCCATTGGCACCGTCAAATCCCGCTTGACTCGCGGCCTGGCGCAATTGAAGCGGATGCTCATCGACACCGGCCCGCCAGATAAAATTGGAGCAAATCAACATGACTAACCAAGAAGCCAAATCCATTCTGGCCCTCTACCGGCCCGGCTCGGCGGATCGCAACGACCCCGCCTTTGCCCAGGCCCTCGCACTGGTTGAAGCCCCCCGCCTGCCCGGAGCGGCGCCCGCGCACTCCGACGCCGAGTTGGCCAGATGGTTTCAGGATCATTGCGCGGCCTATCTGAGCATGCACGCCAAGTTCCTCGCCATCCAACCGCCCCTCGCCTTCAAGGATCAAATCCTGGCTGAATATAAAGTCCAGTCCCTGCCCTACCGCCCGGCGCGGTCCCTAATGCGGGTGGCCGCAGCCGCTCTGGCGGCCTTTGCCCTGACCTCTCTGATCTCCCTCTTGTTCTGGTCTCATCTCCGCAATGACGCCTTCCTCGCCTACCTCAACCGCTTGGCGCGGACGGCCTTGCGACCCAATTATGGGATGGAGTTGGAAACCGCGGATTTGGATGCCGTCAACGCGTTTCTGCTCCAGCGCCATGCCCCCGCCCCCTCCGGCTTGCCGCCCGGCCTCAAATCCGCCCCGCTCGTCGGCTGCGCCGTCACAACCTGGCAGGGTAAGCCAGTCGCCATGCTCTGCTTCCAGTCTGGCCGGCCTCTTGGCCCGGGCGAAAAGGCCGACCTATGGCTGTTTGTCGCCCAACAAGAAACTGTCTCCGACGCTCCCGGCGGAGCGGCTCGCCACGACGCAAAAGTCAACAAGCTCATCACGACCGCCTGGTCAGAAAACGGCAAAACCTACGTGCTCGCCACAGTTGGGGACAAAGGGGAGTTGGACAAGTATTTCTGATTCACCAAACGCTCATGTGCGCGATAACCCACTGGAAGTCGCCCCCTTGTCCGGCTGGAATCTGAATCGGAAGCCCCGTCGCGTCCGGAGCCGACGGCGGTTTGGTGCTCGCGAACTGCCACCGATGCAACTCCGCGTGTCCGTCCGAAAACGAAAAATTGGCGCCCCCGTCGTGATACGATCCTGGCAGCCGTACCCACTCATGCGCCGCCGCCCGATTGACGAAGTAACCGTCGTAGATGCTGTCCGGGTGCTCGTCAAGAAACATGAAAATCTGAGACGGCGCCCTGATGGACGGCACCGTGAAAAACTGGGCATAGCCGGGATTATTGACGTTGTAACCCATGGCCGTCAAAGCGCCGGCGTCGCCAATAGACGCGTTGAGGGAATAACTCCGGACCCGTTCCGGCCAGCCGAGAAGGCGCTGGATTGACGCCAGCGCGGTGTCCGCCGGGCACCGATAAACTCCTGCCGCGCCCCCCACGTACGACCCCAGCGCCGAGCCGGACAGCAACGCCGTATTGGTGTTATCGGGAGTCGGCTCCCAATCAAGCAGGCCGGCGACCCAGTTCACATTGGTTTCCGCGGCGGCGGCCCCAAAATTATACGGCAGTCGCTCCTTATTATCGCCCGCATACATCAGGCAGGCCACCGCCAGTTGTTTGGTGCTGTTGCGGCACACCTGTTCCTGTGCTTGGGCCTTTGCTTTGGCCAACGACGGCAGCAGCAAGCCAGCCAGCAGGGTGATAATGGAAATCACCACCAAAAGCTCCAGCAATGTGAAGCCAGACCCGGTCCTTTCCGTTTTCACCGCCTGTCCAACTGAGAATGGGTATCTCGTAACCACCACAAATTCAGCTTATGAACACATTACGATCCTCTTCTATTTACTCAATTTCCCCTTTTTTGTCAAACGGCTCGCGGCAATCATTGTCGAAATTGAAATTTGAAATTTCGGACGGTTCTGTTCATTCTCTCCGTCACGATGAATCTGTTGCTCCGCATGTCGCTGGCCGCCCTGGCCCTGGCCGCCGTCTCCGGGTGCGCCTCCAAGAAAAACACGCCCCTTTTCCACGCTGGCGATGAGACGCCGCCCGAGTTTCTGTCCGGGCCGGTCGCCGCGTTGCTCACCAATCTGGACGGCTTCAGCGCCACCCTCACGGCCGGCGTCCCTCAGTTGGCCGGGGTCGGACACACCGTTTCGGGCGATTTGCTCGAACGGGAGGGGCGCCTGATTTTTCAGCCGGCTGCCCCCGTGAAGGGAAAGAAGGCGCGGATGGCTGCCGGAATGTTTTTTATCTGGCGCGAGGATAATCACGACGGCTTTGTTTGCAGTGATGCTCTGCAAGGCTACGCTCCGGTGAGCGCCAGCTCCGTGCCCACCAATGTGGTGCTGGACGCCAGCACGGCTGCGGAGGACCAGGCCAATGGCCACCCGTGCCGCCGCTTGGACGCCTTGGTCGAGTCCAGCGACGGCTCGTCCGCACGGTTCCACGTTTGGCAAGCCGAAGATGCCAAAAAATTCCCGGTGCGGATTGTGTCGGCTTCCGGGCCAAATGGGTTGACGCTGAATTTCACCGATGTCCACCTGGATTTGCCGGCGCCGGAGTTGTTTTATCCGCCGGACGGCTTTACGCGCTATGCCACGCCTGTAGCGTTGATGAACGAATTGATTCTCCGCCAAACCGCCGTTTCAAAAAGCCCTGGACACGTCGAACTGGGCGAACCGGTGCCTGCGATCGGTCCGGCCAACTGGCGCCAGCCGACGCCTCAATAGGGAACAGGGAGCGAGAGTTTATCGCCTGGTCACTCAGTGCCCTCCCGTTGATTATGTGGGACCGCTGGGCAAGCCGCCGCCTTCCTGGAGAGCGTGGCGCATGGCGTGGAGCATCAACTCACTGGAGCTTTTGATGTTGAGCTTCTCCTTGATCCGGGCACGGAAGGAATTGATGGTGGCAATGGTGAGGTTGAGTTCCTTGGCAATCTGGCGCGTGCCACGGCCCTGACCAAGCTTGCGAAAAACCTCCATCTCGCGGTCGCTGAGCGTTTCAATGGCCGAGCCTGGCTCGTCATCCTTGCCCAGCATGAATTTGGAAAGCATGGCGGTGGACATCTTGTCGGAGAGATAAAGACTGCCGGCCAGGACTTTTGAAATGGCCGCCTGCACGACTTTGGCAGGCTCGTGTTTCATGACGTAACCCATCGCCTTGGCTCGCATGGCCCGCTCGGCAAAGAGCGACTCCTCATGCATGGAGATGACCAAAACGGGCAATTCCTCATATTGGGCCTTGATCGTTTTGAGCAGATCGATGCCGCTGCACCCACCCAAGGAGATATCGATAATCACAAGGTCCGGTTCCTGGGCTGCAATGGCGGCCAGGGCTTCGTCGGGCTCCGCGGCTTCGCCGCAGACTACCCAGTCCGGGTTGCGTTCAATCATCTGGCGCAAGCCCTCGCGGAACAGGGGGTGGTCATCGACGATCAGAATCCGGCTCTTTGGAGGTGGTTGCTCGCTCATATATCAAGACATCGCTGTTTGCCCGCGCCAGGTCCTTTTGCCCGGAGGCCAACTCATCCCTGGAAACGGCGAAAAACAGGCACGTTACCTGCGTGGCCGATCCGGGGTCGCTCTGCAAGCTCAAACTGGCGCCGATGACCCGCGCGCGGTACTGCATGATGCGGATGCCCATGCCGGCATGGGCCTTGGCGCCAGCGGCAAAGCCTTGTCCGTCGTCACGCACGCTCAAGGCGTAGCGGTCCCCCGCCGATTCGAGCGAGATGCGGACGTTTTTTGCGCGGCCATGTTTGCAGGCGTTGGCCACCGCCTCCAGCACGATGTAATACAAGTGAAGGGCGATTTCGTTGTCCACCTCGGGCGGCGCGTCGGCGCAGCTAAAGCGGCAGTCGATCTTGAACAGTTCGCTGGAGTTGGCCGCCAGTTCTTCCAGGGCGGATACCAGGCCGTTTTCCTCCAGTCGCACCGGGAACAAGCCGCGCGCCACGCCGCGGGTTTGGTTGATGGCCTTGTTGATGAGATCGCTGATGCGGGCCGTCTGGATGGATTCGGGCAGGCCCTTTTCCTCGAGTCGATCCGCCAGCGAGGCGGTCATCAACGCGATGCCCGCCAATTGCTGGCATACCCCGTCGTGCAGATCATGGCCGATGCGCCGCTGCTCGCGATTGCTGATCTCCAGTATCTCCCGCTCCAGGCGTTTGCGTTCGGTGATGTCGCGCGCCGTGCCCTCGATTTCGACCACCTTGCCGGCTTGCTCGCTCAGCCGGGTGCTGATCTCCAGGCGGATGCGCTGGCCGGCGGCGGCGATAAAGTCCCACTCGATGGTGGGCGAGGCGGTGCCTTTGACGACCTGTTCGAGCCATTGCTGGGCCGCCGGTTGCTGCTCCGGGGCGATAAACTCAATGATATTGCGGGAGAGAATGGCCGCGCGCGACCGTTGCAGCAGGTCCTGGCCGGCTTGGTTGATGGAGGTGATGCGCCCCCGCAGATCATGGGTATAGACCATGTCATTGGCGTTTTCGAACAAGTCCTCGTATCGCTCCTTGAGCGTGGCGACCATCTCCAGTTTCTGGCGGATGATGTGGGTTTGTTCCTGCACTCGCCGCCGCAGCACCGCCACCCAGGCGAAAGCCACCGTCAGCACCAACGCCAGCACGCCCACTATCCAGAGCAGCTTTTGCAGATTCCACCACGGCACGGCCCGCAGGACCGTTATGTCTCCCGCCGTGCGCATGAGAACCCGGAAGGACTTGGCACGCCAGGCCTCCCCTGCCCGCCAATCGCCGCCCGGTTCTATGAGGCAGACGCCCGTGACGGCTATTTCGCTGCGGTTTTGCAGATAGGCGAAATCGACGCCGCCGTTGCGTTCCAGATACGCGTAGAAAATCGTGCCCCCGGATGCCAGCACCAGGAACTGTTCCTCATTGTTGCGGCCGCGATCAACCACCGTCGCCTCGATCCTCACCAACCGGCAATCGTGGGTGCCTTGCAGCGCCTGGTCCGCTGTCACCGGGTCGGGCTGGGGAATGGGGCCGCTGCCGATGCGCTGAAAAACCGCGTCCTGCAACATCGGCGTGTAGTCGCCGCGCGCCGCGAATCCCAGCACTTCCACACGGTCGCTGACCAGCAACCGTCCCGCCTGCGCCGTCTGCACAAAAAGCCCCCCCGTCTCATCCTGGATGTAAAGCGTGTTTTCGTTCTCCCGGTAAATAACGGTGCCGGCTACCTTCACGCGGTGGCCGTAGGTGCCCTGGGGCGAAAAGCCCAAAAGGCTGCTAATGGGCCGGGCGGGAATGTCATCGGCGCGGGCGGGGGCCGGTCTGTCAATAACCAGGTCTTCTCCGCGCGGCACCAGCAGGCGGATGTTAAACAACTGTCGCTGCCGGTTGAACCGCGTCACGCACACGCCGCGCGCCGTCACGCTGCTGTCCACCAAATCGGCCGCCGACGCCCCGGGCAATGTCCGGGCCACCGCCGTGACGCGGTCGCCGCCGGTGGCAATATCAATAAGATAATACTGGCTGCGGGCGTCAAAGCGCACCGCGCGCACCACCCCCTGCACCTCGACGAACTGGCTGTCCTCCTTGCCGCTGGACAACTGCTCGATGCCCACCGGCTGGGCGGGTGGAAACGCTCCCGGGCCGAGCGTCTGGATTTGTTCGGTCTCAATGATCGGCGCGTATTCCCCCTGACTGCAATGACCGGTGATTTCGACCAACTCGCCGGCCTTGAGCCGCGGACTGAGGTTGCCGGCTTGCGTATCCGTCAAAAAGAAATAAATCCCCTGCGTCTGATCCTGCACAAAGCGCAGAAACTCCTTCTGATCAAAAAACGTCACCACTCCTCGCAAGTGGACCGGATAATGCCGCGCCGCCTCTTCGGAGGGCAGGTCGCGTACTTGGGCGGCGTTGGTCAGTTGCGGCAGGCGGAGGTCCTGCGCGCGCAAGGGCGCCACCGCCGCCAACCCGCACAACAGAAGCGCCCGAAGGCGGACCGCGGGCGCCGCGCCGCGGGGTTGTAATGCCGCTTTCACCGCCGCGTATTTTAAGTCCTCGGGTGCGCCGATGAAAGGTCAAAGTTCGCTCTGCGCTTCAATCCACATCCGCTCACAACGTGCGTCGGAACAATAGCGTCGCCGCCGCCATGGAGAGGATGGCGAATCCCGCAAGATACGCCAAGTCGCCGCCGGTCGCGCCCAAGCCGGTGTTCTTCAAAATCAGTTCCTTGAAGCCATGCACCGCATAGGTGAAGGGGTCCACCGCCGTAATGACTTTCATCCAGGCCGGAAAGGCCTGCGTCGGATAAACGGCGCCACTGGGAAAAAACAGAACGGTGTTCAAGACCCCGAAGATGGCGCGCGGCACCAGCGGATCGCTCACCCGCACCATCAACAGGAACATCAGGCTGATGAGCGCCAGCGCGGTCATGGTCACCAGCACGATCAGCCGAGCCAGCCGCGCCAGGTTCAACGGATCCGGTATGCCCGCAATGATCGAGCCAAAGGTCACCAGCACCAGCCCGCTGAGGATCGCCTTGGCCGCCCCAGCCAGGTTGAATCCCAAGATCAGTTCCAGCTTTCGAATCGGCGTCACGAGGTACCCCTCGTGCAGGCCGCGCGCCTTGTCATCAATGAAAATGATGCCCCCACCGATCATTGCCGACACGAAGATAGCCAGCACAATGGTTCCCGGCAGCAGATATTGGATGTAGGGCACGTAGGGATAAACTTCGACGACCGACAATGTGGCGTTGGCCGAGAGCCGGGCGGGCACCGCCGGTTGATTGTACGGCCCCAGCATCTGGTTCAGCGTCCCCTCCAACGCCGAGGCGGCGAATTGGTCCGTGTTGTCCTCCACCAGCGCCACGCGGGGATTGGCCCCCGCCAGCACTTTGCGCGAGAATTCCGGCGGGATGTTTAACAGGCCGTTGATCTTCCCGTTGCGCAAATCCCGCAGCGCCGCCGCCTGGTCGTTGTAATTGACGGTGTCGAATGTCTGCGCGTTGGCCGCCACCGCCTGCGCCATCTCGCGCAACCTTATCGCCGGCAGCGCGCGGTCCTGGTCCAAAACGCCCACGCGCAAATGTTTCACCTTCCCACCGAAGGCGTAACCCAGAACCACCAGTTGCACCAGCGGCATGAGCATCGAGACGATCATCAGCGTGGGGCTGCGCCGGAACCGGCGCAAGTCGCGTTCGATGATGGCCAGGACGCGGTTCATCGGTTTTTGCTTTCGTACATGAAGGCGCTGCTGTACCCCGCGGCGGGTTGCAGCGCGTCCCGCAACACGTGCCCGGTGTAATGCACGAAGACATCATCCAGCGTCGTGCTCTGCACCGACAGCGAAGCCAGGGCGATGTCCGCCTTGCGCGCCGCCTCTATCAACGCCACGGTGGTGCGCGGGCCGTTGTTGGACGAGAGCCGGAAGACGCTGTCCTCGGCCTTGACCTCCGCCACGTCCGGCAACGCCCCCAATGTCTCGGCCCAACCCGGCGGAACCCGCGAAAAACTCACCTCCAGAACGTTCTTTCCCGGAATGGACGCTTTGAGTTTCAAGGGTGAATCCAGCGCCATCATTTTCCCGTGATCGATGATGGCGATGCGATCGCACAATTTGTCCGCCTCGTCCATGTAATGGGTGGTCACCAGTATGGTCAGTTCGCGTGCCTGTTTCAATTTGGCCAGCATTTCCCACACCGCCACCCGTGACACCGGGTCCAGGCCCGTTGTCGGTTCATCCAGGAAAAAAATCTTCGGCTCATGGACCAGGCCGCGCGCGATTTCCAGCCGCCGCCTCATGCCGCCGGAAAACATCTTCACCGGTTTGTCGGTCCATTGTTCCAGGTCCACCGCCTTCAACAACTCCGGGATCGTCCGCCGCCGCTTTTCCCGCGGTATGCCGTAGAGTTTGGCGAAGATGCTCATGTTCTCATACGCGCTCAAGTCCAGGTCCGATGTCATCGCCTGCGGTATGACGCCGATGGATTGGCGGACCTCGTTGGCATTTTTGACAATGTCGAATCCATGAATTCGTGCCGTGCCCTCGCTCGGCGGCACCAGCGTCGTCAACATGCGGATCAGGGTCGATTTGCCCGCCCCGTTCGGCCCCAGCAATCCGAAAATCTCCCCGTTCTCCACCTTGAAATTCAAGTGGTCCACGGCGCAAAAATCGCCGAAGCGTTTGGTCAGGTTTTCAACTTCGACGGCGAACATGGTCACGGCTTGCCCAGCGGCAGGGCGACGTAGGCGGTCATCCCCACCGCCAGCGCGCGGTCGTGGTTGTCGCAGCGCAGCCGCACTTCAAATGTCTTGATGTCGCGCTTGGACCGGCTGACGTCGCGCTGCGTGGCGTAATCGGCGTCCACCCCGCGAAAGAACACCGTGCCCGGACGCTCGGCGCCGGAGGGCAGGCGCACCGTGCAGACGTCCCCAAGACGGATTCTGTCAATATAGCTCTCCTCCACGTCGGCCCGCACCCACAGTTGGTCGGGGTCAATCAGTGTCACAATCCCCTGGCTGGCATTGACCACCTCACCCTGCAACGCCGCCCGCAGATCCACAATGCCGGACACCGGCGCGTGGATAAGCGTGTAGCCCAACTGCACTTGCGCCTTCTCGGCCTGCGCGTCGGCCGCCGCGTGCTGGTCCCGCATCGCCGCCAGCGCGGCGCGCCGGGCCGCCGTTTGCTCGGCCGTCGATTTCGCCAGCGCCACCGCCGCCTGGGCCGCGATGGTTTGTTTGCGCAGCGATTGGACGCGCGCCGCGGCCGCATCGCGCGCCGTGCGCGCCGTGTCGTAATCTTTGACCGAATCGACCTTCTGTTGATAAAGGTCTTCCTCGCGTTTGAAGGTCAAAGTCGCGTTTTCCAGGTCCGCTTCGGCCTGCGCCACCTGGTCCCGCGTTGCCGCCAGGGTCGCCTCGCTTTGCCAGATGAGATTGCTCGTTTGGGCTTCCTGATATTGCAAGTCCGCCGCCGCCTGCACCACCTGCGCCGAGCTTTGTTGCGCGCTGTTGGTGTAAAAGCCCACTTGGGCCTTCCATTCCGCCGGCTGAATCACGGCCACCAGTTGGCCGTTGGTCACCCAGTCCCCCTCCCGCACTAAAAGCTGCTGCAACCGCCCCTGGATTTCGGAACTGACGATGACTTCATCGGTGGTGACGATGCCCGTGAGGACGATCTTTCCCTGGCCCGGCGCAACCATGAAATAAATGCCGGCCGCCACCAGGATTATTATGACAATCGCTATACCACGCTTCATGAATAAAACCGCGGCAGCTTGAACGCATCACCCCCGCAAGGCAAGTCCTTCTGGTGCGCCTTCCGCCGCGCGGCCTGCCAAAGTCACTCATTTGACATCTGCCACCCCATCCACTCTCTCTTTCAAGTTGCGGCGCGGCGCCCAACCGTTACATTGCCGCCATGCTGCCGGATGAACAGGCCAGCCCCGATCAGATTGCGGCGCTCCGCCGGATGACGCCCCAAGAGCGCTGGCACGCCGCATACCGGCTTTACTGGACGATGCGCCGCCACAAGGCTGCCTTCCTTCGAAGCCAGCATCCCGACTGGCCGGAGTCGCGCGTCGCCACGGAGGTCCGCGAGATTTTCTCCCATGCCCGAACCTGACCTGATTGAACTTTTCGCCCAGCCGTTGAATCAGTCGGCCATCCGCTACCTCATTAGCAGCAGTGTGGCCGCTATGCTCTACGGTGAACCCCGCGTGACCCACGATATTGACCTGGTGGTCTTTCTCCGAGTCGAAGACGCTTCCCGGGTGGCGGGATAATCCGCCTGCCCACCTCCCTAAAACTGCCGCCTCAAAAATCAGGTTGTGCGGCGGCGCTTCGGGCCTACAGTTATTATGAATGACATTTCAGCAACAAATCCATCTTCAAACCTCCGGCCATAATGAGATGCACAATCTGACCGATGAGGTCGCGCGAATCGTTGACAAGTCAGGCGTCCGCTCCGGCGTCGTGCATATTTTCAACGTCGGGAGCACCGCCGCCGTTGGCACCATCGAATTTGAGCCGGGCCTCCAGGACGACCTGCCAAAGATATTGGACAAACTGCTCCCGCCCAGCCGCGACTACGGCCACGAGCAGGCCTGGCACGACGGCAACGGTCATTCACATCTGCAGGCCACGATGCTGGGCCCTTCCCTCACCGTGCCGATCTGCGATCGCAAGCTCGTCCTGGGCACCTGGCAGCAAATCTTCCACCTCGAATGCGACATCAAGCCGCGCTGGCGCACCATCGCTCTGACCGTAATCGGCGAGGCCTGAAGCGCACCCTCATTCCAAAAACTCAGATCTCCACCACCCGAGACGGATCAAACCTCTTGCAAAGCTGCGCCGGATAGCCCCGCTGATTCGTCAACACCCGCGTCGAACCGATCACATAATCCACGTTGTAATGGGTGTGGCCGTGAATCCAGAGCGGAACGCCGCTGCGCTCAATCAGTGAATCCAAATCCGAGCCGAACGCCGCCCGAAGCGGACTGTTTGAGTGAAATGGCGCCTCCGATCGGGCACTCGGCGCATGATGGCTCACAACGATCGTGCGCGCCGGATCGCTTGTGCCCAGCGCCTTGCGCAGCCAGGCAACCGACTCGGCGTGCAACCGCCGGGTGTCACGGGCGCGCAGCGGCCGGTTTTCCGGGCTGAATCGAATCACCTGGTAATCGCTCATCATCCCCTCTGCTACCTGCATCGCGGTTTGAGGATCGCCCGACAACAGAAAATCCGTCCACAACGTGCAACCCAGGAAAGTATAGCCATTGATTTCGACAGCGTCGTTCTCCAGCAAGTGGATGTGGCTGCCGTCGGTTTCCCGCTTCAAGCTCTCAGTCAATTCCGGCAGCGAGTGGCGGTAAAACTCGTGGTTGCCCAACACATAGACGATGGGCTTTGCCGGCAATTCGCTTCGCGCCCAGGCGCATCCCTGGCCCCCAACATGAATGTCGCCCGCCAACACAACAACCTCCGCCTCGGTGGGAGGAATCATGACCGGCCCAAATTCCAGGTGCAGATCACAAAGAATGTGCAAACGCATAGGGCACTTAAACTCCAAAGAAGAGTTGTAATCGAGATTAAAGGGACGGGCGGAGACAATTGCCACCGGGCGCGTTTGACTTAATAAACGACGTTCTTTATCGTGTTTCCATGCGGGTATCCAAAAGAACAGATTATGCCTTGCGCGCCTTGTTCACGCTGGTCGATCACCACGGCGGAGCGCCCATTCCCATCCGCGAACTGGCCCGGCGCAACGACGCGCCCAAACGCTTCCTGGAGCAAATCATGCTCGACCTCAAAAGCCAGGGCTGGGTGACCAGTGTCGCCGGCGCCCGCGGGGGCTATGTCCTGGGCAAAGACCCGGAAAGGATCACCATGGGCCAGATCGTCCGCTATTTCGACGGCATTATCGCCCCCATCGATTGCGTCTCCATCACGCGCTATAAACGATGCTCCCAGGAATCGGTCTGCCGTTTTCGCCGCGTGTTTTTTGACGCCCGAAATTATGTGGCCCAACTGATGGACCGCTCCACGCTGGCGGACGTGGCGCGCGGCGCTCCAGTCTCCTCGCTCGAAATCAACGACACTTTTTCCGGCGGCGAGGGCATATAAAAACAACCAACAACAGGCGTGGCAAAGAAACACAATCGACTCAATGGCGACCATGATGCTCGTATTTATGTGTCCTAAATGAAACCCCACCCCACGATGGCCCTCTCGGCAGTATCTTTGGCCAAAGCCCGAATGACATTGCAATTGGACCCGGCTTCCAGGTAAACCGGGTGTCAGGAATGAAATCAATGACAGGATACGGGAGGGGCGAATGTTCGCAACGCGGCTTTAAGGTCACCGTCGAGATCAGTTCGGTCAACCGCAAGCAGACCGAGATTGCCGTCAATCTGCCCCGCGAGTTGGAGGTGCTGGAGGCCCAGATCCGCGACGAAATTAACCGCAGGGTGGCGCGCGGACGCTTGACGCTGCGCGTCTCTGTTCATGCGTCCGAGGCGGCCGCCCAAATGCGGATCAACGCCCCGTTGGCCCGGTCTTACGCCAAGGAGCTTCGCGCCCTTGCCAAGTCCCTGCACCTGGCGGACGGAGTGACGCTGGACATGCTGGCGCGCGCGCCCGGCGTGCTGCAACCCGCCGAGGAGATCACCGAAGCGGAGGAACTGTGGCCGGCGACGGAAAAGGCGTTGGACGCGGCCCTGGGCGTGCTGCTAAAAATGAGGGAACGGGAGGGCGCCTTTCTGGCCAGGGATTTGAAAAGGCGCGTGGCCCATATGCGCGCCGGCGTGCGGCGGGTGCGCGAGCAGGCGCCGCGAGTGACCGAGCGGTATCGGGCGCAATTGCTGGCCCGCATCAAGGCCGCCGGCCTGCAAGCCCCCGGCCTGGAAGACGAGCGGCTGGTCAAGGAGGTCTTTTATTTCGCCGATCGCAGCGATGTTTCCGAGGAATTGACCCGGCTGCAAAGTCACTTTCAACAGTTCGATGATTGCGTCAAATCCGCCGAACCGATCGGGCGCACGCTGGATTTTCTGGCCCAGGAGATCAATCGGGAGGTCAACACACTTGGCTCCAAGGCCAACGACAGCGCCATCTCGCGCGAAGTGGTTTTGTTGAAGGCGGAGCTGGAAAAATTCCGCGAGCAGGTCCAGAACGTCGAATGAACCCGCCGCCGCCAGCAGCGCAGCCCCCGGCGACGACCCCGTTGCTCATTGTCATTTCCGCCCCGTCCGGCGGCGGGAAAACGACGCTCTGCCAGCAACTTTTGGCGCGTCATCCGGAAATGGTCCGGGCCATCACCTGCACCACGCGCCCGCCACGCCCCGGCGAAGTGGAAGGGCGGGATTACTATTTTCTTGACGAGGAGACCTTTTCCCGCCGCATCGAAGCGGGGGTGTTTCTGGAGCACGCCCGCGTGCATGACCACCGCTATGGCACGCCCAAGACCGAAGTGCTGGAAAAGCTTCACCAGGGCCGGGACGTTTTGCTCAACATAGACGTGCAGGGCGCGGCCACCCTCTGCGCCCGCGCCGCCGCCGACGCCGACCTGCGGCACGCGCTGGTCACGGTGTTTCTGACGCCGGCGACCGTCGCGGAACTGGAGGAGCGGCTGCGCCGCCGGGGCACCGATTCCCCGGCGCAACTGGAGAAGCGCCTCCGCGCCGCCCGGCATGAAATCGCGCAATGGCACAAGTTCCAGTACCTGATCATCAGCACCAGCATCGCCGAGGACGTGCGCCGCATGGAGGCCATTGTTGACGCGGAGCGGATGCGCCAGTGCCGCGCGATATTCCCGATCAAGGAGCGGCCGGATCGTAGTTAAGATTGGGCCCCAGCCATTTTTCGACCGCCGCCAACTCCATTTCCTTGCGCCGCGCGTAATCCAGCACCTGGTCGCGATCCAGTTTGCCGACGCCGAAGTACTTGGACTGCGGATGGGCGAAATAAAGGCCGCTGACGCTGCTGGCCGGCCACATGGCGCAGCTTTCGGTCAACTGGATGCCGGCGTTCTTTTCCACCTCCAGAACCTTCCACAGGGTCCATTTTTCGGTGTGATCGGGGCAGGCCGGATAGCCCGCGGCCGGACGAATGCCGCGGTACTGCTCGTCAATCAATTGCTCGAAGGACAGGCTTTCATTTCTGCCGTAACCCCACTCGGCGCGAACCCGTTGATGCAGGAATTCGGCAAAGGCCTCCGCCAGCCGGTCGGCCAGCGCCTCCGTCATGATCGCCAGGTAATCGTCGTGCTCGGATTTGAAGCGCTTGACCAGGCCGTCCACGCCGAAGCCGGTCGTCACCGCAAAGCCGCCGATATAATCGCCCGCACGGGCCACAAAATCGGCCAGGCACAGATTGGCCTGGCCCTCCGGCTTCTCCATTTGCTGGCGCAGGAAATGGAGCGTGGCCAGCCGCTCACTCCGCGCGCTATCGCCGAAAAGCTGCACGTCGTCACCCGTCGATTGGGCGGGGAAAAACCCATAAACGCCGCGCGCCGCCAGCAATTTCTCGTTGACAATCCGCTTGAGCAGGCCCTGGGCGTCGTCGAAGAGCTTGCGCGCCTGTTCGCCGTATTTCTCGTGGCGCAATATGGACGGAAAGCGGCCGCGCAGTTCCCAGGTGTGAAAGAACGGCGACCAATCGATCAACGGCGCCAGTTCGCCAAGCGAAACGCTGACCGGACGCACGCCAGTGAACTCCGGCACCGCAATCTCTTCCGGCTTGAAGTCAAACCTCGGCCCCCGCCGGCGCGCCTCATCGATGGAAATGAGTTTGACGCGCTGGCCGGCATGGTGCTGGCGAAAGCTCTCCTGGTCGCGCCGGTTGTTTTCCTCGAAGGCCGGCTGCAACGCGGGATTGATCAAGTGGCCCGCCACACCAACGGCGCGCGAGGCGTCCAGCACATGCACGACCGGATGGTTGTAGTGGGGCGCGATCTTCACCGACGTATGCGCCCTACTTGTCGTCGCGCCGCCAATGAGCAGCGGCACGGTGAAGCCCTCGCGTTGCAACTCCCGCGCCACGTGCGCCATCTCATCCAGCGACGGTGTAATCAGGCCGCTTAACCCGATCATATCGACCTTGAGGTCGCGGGTGGTTTGGAGGATTTTTTCGCACGGCACCATTACCCCCAGATCAATGATCTCGAAGTTGTTGCAAGCCAGCACGACGCCGACAATGTTTTTGCCAATGTCGTGAACGTCGCCTTTGACGGTCGCCATCAGGATTTTGCCCTGGGCGTGACGTCCGCCCGCGGCCTGTTTTTCCGCGTCCATGAAGGGAAGGAGCCAGGCGACGGCTTTTTTCATGACGCGCGCGCTTTTGACGACCTGGGGCAGAAACATTTTGCCGGAACCGAAAAGATCGCCGACCACGCTCATGCCGGCCATGAGCGGGCCTTCAATGACGGCGAGGGGGCGCCCGATCTTCAGCCGCGCCTCCTCGGTGTCCGCCTCGATGAAATCGACAATGCCCTTGACCAGGGCGTGTTCGAGGCGTTGCTCGACAGTCCCCTTGCGCCATTCATCCTCAACCGCCTCAACCCTGTCTTTCTTTTTGACGGTCTCGGCATATTTGACCAGGTGCTCGGTGGCGTCGGGCCGGCGGTTGAGCAGGACGTCCTCCACCAACTCAAGAAGGTCCTTGGGGATTTCCCCGTAAATGGCAAGCATGCCGGCGTTGACGATGCCCATGTCCAGCCCCGCCCCGATGGCGTGGTAGAGAAAGGCGGCGTGCATCGCCTCGCGCACGGCATTGTTGCCGCGAAATGAGAAGGATATGTTGCTGATGCCGCCGCTGACCTTGGCCCGCGGCAGGTTTTGCTTGATCCAGCGCGTGGCTTCGATGAAATCGACCGCGTAGTTATTATGCTCCTCCAAACCGGTGCCGACGGTCAGGACATTCGGGTCGAAGATGATGTCTTCAGGCGGAAAGGCGGCCTGTTCGGTCAAAATCTTGTAGGCGCGTGCGCAAATCTCCTTGCGCCGCTGCAAAGTGTCGGCCTGGCCCTTCTCGTCAAAAGCCATCACCACGGCCGCCGCGCCGTAACGGCGCACCAGGCGGGCCTGGCGCAGAAACTTCTCCTCGCCTTCCTTGAGGCTGATGGAATTGACAATGGACTTTCCCTGCACGCACTTCAACCCCGCCTCGATGACCGGCCATTTTGAGCTGTCAATCATTACCGGCACGCGCGCAATGTCCGGCTCAGAGGCGATTAGGTTGAGAAAATGGGTCATCGCCTTGACGCCGTCGAGCATCCCTTCATCCATGTTGACGTCGATGATTTGCGCGCCGTTTTCGACCTGCTGCCTGGCGATGGCGAGGGCTTCCTCGTATTGACCGGCCAGGATCAACTTGGAGAATCTGGGCGAGCCGGTGATGTTGGTGCGCTCGCCGATATTGACGAAATTGGTGTCGGGCCGGATAACCAGGGCCTCCAGGCCGCTGAGGCGGAGGTATGGCTCGATTTTTGGGATGACGCGGGGCGGGACGTTGCGCACGGCCGTGGCCAGCGCTTCGATGTGGCGCGGGGTCGTTCCGCAACAGCCGCCGACAATGTTGAGCCAGCCGGATTGCGCCCATTGCGCCAGTTGCGGGGCGAGCGTTTCGGGCGTTTCTGGAAAGCCGGTGGGGAGCATCGGGTTGGGCAGGCCCGCGTTGGGATAGGCGCTGACATAGACCGGCGCCAGACCGGAAAGCTCCTCGATAAACGGCCTCATTTCCTTCGGTCCCAGCGCGCAATTGATGCCGATGCTCAACAGCGGGAAATGCGAAACCGAATTCCAATAGGCCTCCACCGTCTGCCCGGAAAGTGTGCGGCCACTCAGGTCGGTGATGGTAAAGGACAGCATGACCGGAACGCGCGGCACTTCGTCGAACAGGCTGGCGATGGCAAACAGCGCCGCCTTGGAATTGAGCGAATCGAACACCGTCTCGACCAGCAACAGGTCCGCGCCGCCTTCCAGCAACGCCCGCGCCTGCTGGTAGTAGGCCGCGGCCAATTGGTCGTAGGTCACGCTACGCGCGGCGGGATTGTTGACATCGCCGGAGATGGAGGCTGTCTTGCTGGTCGGCCCCAGCGCGCCCGCCACGAGGCAAACGCGGCCGGGTTGGGCGGCCATGACGGCATCGGCGGCGGCGCGCGCATTCGTGGCCCCAGCCACGTTCAATTCCGAAACCAGCGATTCCATCCCGTAATCGGCCATGGAAATGGTCGTGGAGTTAAACGTGTTGGTTTCGATAATGTCCGCCCCCGCTTCGAGGTACTGGCGGTGAATGTCCCGGATGACCTGGGGCTGTGTCAAATTGAGGAGGTCATTGTTGCCCTTGAGATCGCGCTTCCAATCCCGGAACCGTTCGCCGCGATAAGCGGCCTCATCGAGGCGGCGGGTTTGGATCATCGTCCCCATGGCTCCGTCGAGAATGACGATGCGCTCGCGCAGCAGTTGCAGCAGCGCGTTCACCCGGTCGGTTGATTGACTGCGAGTCCGGTCCATGCCACCCATAGCATACGGAAACACCCGTTTAGCGCAAGTTAAAAATCAACATATCTTGATATGAAGATATGTCTTATCACTAACGCTTCAGCGCCTTCACCAACTTGTCAAGCGGCAGGGTGTTGATGACGTCCTTGGCCTCCAGCCAGCCTTTGCGGGCGATGCCGGCGCCAAGCCGAAGGAATTGGGCGTCGCTGTTGCGGTGGGCGTCGCAGTTGATGACGCACTTGACGCCTTTGTCCTTCGCGTAATGCCAGAGCCGCCAATCCATGTCGAAACGCAGCGGATGGGCGTTCAGTTCGATCCAGGTGCCCGTCGCGGCGCAGGCGTCGATGACGGCGGTTTGATTGACTTTGTAGGGTTCGCGCTCCAGCAGGAGGCGTCCGGTGAGATGGCCGAGAATATGAACGTAAGGATTTTCGGCGGCGGCGACGAGGCGCCTGGTCATTTCGGCCTCGTTCTGCGAAAAGCCCTGGTGGATGCTGGCCACCACCACGTCCAGTTCCGCCAGCACTTTGTCGTCAAAATCCAGTTGGCCGCCCGTCAAAATATCGACCTCGGAACCAGTCAATAATCGGAACTCCGCGCCGTCGTCCGCCAGTTTTTGATTCAGGGCGTGAATTTCCCTGACCTGCCGGCGCAAGCGCTCGGGTTGCAGGCCATTGGCCTGGAAGGAGGATTTGGAATGGTCGGTGATGGCCCAGTATTGACAGCCCAAATCCTCCATGAACGCCGCGATTTCGGCCAGGGAACCGCGGCCGTCGCTCCAATTGGAGTGATTGTGCAGGGAGCCTTTCAATTGCGTCCATTCCACAAGGCGCGGGATGGCGTTCTGTTCGGCGGCGGCGAATTCCCCGGCGTCCTCGCGCAATTCCGGCGGGATGGCGGCCAGGCCCAGTTGCTGGAAAATCTCCTCCTCCGTGCGGCAGGGAATCAGCAGCTTGGGATCGCGCGTTTCCGCCTCCGATTTGAACAGACCGTATTCGTTGAGGCGCAGGCCGCGCTGGATGGCGCGCTGGCGCATGACGATGTTGTGCTCTTTGCTGCCGGTGAAATAGGCCAGGGCGAACGGAAACTCGGCGTCGCTGACCACGCGCAAATCGGCCTGGATGCCCCCGGTTAAAACCACGCTGGCCTTGGTCTCGCCCTTAGCGGCGACGTTCATGACGCCCGGTTGCCCGGTGAAAAAATCAATGATCGCAGCCGGATGCCTGGTGGAAACGAGGAGATCAATGTCACCAATAATTTCCTTGTTGCGCCGCAGACTGCCGGCCGTGCCGCAGCGGATCACGTCCGGATGCGCGCGCAAGGCCGCCAGGATCGGCTCGGCCGCCAGCAGGGCGTCGCTCAACAGATGGCGCGAGGCGTATTGGCGGCGAAACTCGATGCCCTCGCGGATTTTACCCTGCGTTTTTTCGCCGAACCCGTCCAACTCCGCGACCTTGCCGTCGAGGCACGCTTTTTCCAATTGCTCGATGGATTCCACGCCCAACTTGTCATGCAGCGCCTTGACTTTTTTGGGTCCCAGCCCCGGAATGTTCAACATCTCGACCAGTCCCGGCGGGACCGAGCTTTTGAGTTCCTCGTAGTAGGCGAGTTTGCCGGTTAGCAGCAGCTCGCAGATTTTCTTGTGAATGCCGTCGCCGATGCCTTTGAGGCTCGCCGTGGAATCCGGAGCAAAGATTTTTTCGAGCGGCTCGGTGGTGGATTCCAGGGCGCGGGCGGCGTTGACGTAAGCGCGCGATTTAAAAGGGTTTTCGCCCTTGAGTTCGAGCAGCGTGGCGATGTCCGTGAGGATTTCGGCTACCTGGTCTTTCGTCATTTTATGGAGCATAACCCAAGGCGGAGGGGATAAAAAGTTGGAAGTTGAGCAGCGGAAGGGCGAGAGATGGGTGCTTGTCGTTCATAAAAACGTGGAAGAATTCAAAATAGTGTTAATAGTTGAAAAGTTTTGCTAATGGCGGCACCGTCGGATTTTGTTGCAACTGGCGCTGGCGCAATGGGTTGGGTGCAATAGTCGGTTGGGTGAAGAGCCGAAAATAGAGTTGAAAGAGTTGAAAATAGAGTGAGTCGTTGAATGGTTGCGCTCATGGCGGTGGCGGTGAATTTGTGGAAGGGACGAGAAAGGACAAAAGGGACGAAAAACAAGGGGGTTGGATGAGATTGGATGGCAGTGCCGCCTGGAGGCTTGGGCCATCGCCAAGATTCTTGGCGGGACAAGGATTTTTGCGCGAATGGGCGGCAAGTGGCAGCAAGTAGTCGCAAATAGCAGCAATTGCTGGTGTTTTTGAAGATTTTGCGGATTCGCAGGAGAGGGACGAAAGGAACCAAAAGAAAAGGTGTGAGGCCGGCCTCAATCTCGCGAGGATTTTTGTGCAAAGCCATTTTCTGCGGATTCCTGGGCTTTTGGTTGCGGCTCCGCCGCGCTGCGACCTCGGCGGCTCTGCGGGAGAATATCCATTGAAAATTGGCCATCGAAATTTGTCAATTGTAATTATCCTGGCGTCTTTGGGCCTTCGCTGCTTTGCGTTAAAACCGGCGGCAGGCTCTTGGGAGCGCGGGGTGAGGATTCTGGAAACCGCCGCGGCGCGGCAAGCGCGGCAGCAGTTGCGGGCCGGCGAACGGCGCCGGGCGATGGACATAGTTGTCCTCACGCGCAGGAGTTGATCACATTTCCACGAGGGAGAAAAACCGACTGGGGGAAAAAACGCACTTTTCCGCAGATCAATTTGTAATGGGATTGCGCCCGGTTTTCGCCGGACCTTTGGAGAGGCTGCCTGCCGCGCGCGGAGCTTTGGACGATAGCGCCAAGATTGCAAAACTCCAGAGACCGGAGAGAATTGTCAGAATGTGTGTCAGGGCAATGGACTATGGGGCGATGAGGCAATCCCATTGCTTTGACAATGAATCCGGGAAGTGGGATTAGGAGCAAGATCAGGATTACGATTATGAGAGGGAACGATATGCCAGTGGCCCTGACCATCGCCGGCTCCGACAGCGGCGGCGAGGCGGGAATGCAGGCGGATTTAAAAACATTCGCCCTGCTCAAGGTGCATGGCGCCGGCGCGATTACTTGCGTCACGGCGCAGAACCGCGCCGCAATCACGCGACTGGAACCGTGTTCGCCCGGCATGGTGCGGGCGCAACTGGAGGCCGTCGCCGCCGAATGCGCGCCGGCGGCCGCCAAGACGGGAATGCTCTATTCCGCCGCGATCGTCCGCGAAGTGGCGGCCTTTTTTCGCCGCGCGCGCCGGGGGCCGCTGGTGGTGGATCCCGTGATCATTTCGACCAGCGGGCGGCGACTGCTGCAAGCGGATGGCCTCGCGGCGCTCAAACGCGAATTGCTGCCGCTGGCCGCGCTGGTCACGCCCAATGTGGCGGAAGCGGAGATTTTGGGCGGAGAGAAAATCACCGCGATCAACGATATGCGGATGGCGGCCCGGAGGATTCACCAATTATTCGGATGCGCGGCGCTGGTCAAAGGCGGTCATTTTCACGGCACGTTGGAGGCGGTGGATTTTCTTTGCAGCGCGAGGGGAGAATGGGTTTTGTCCGCGCCGCGCATCCGGGCAGCGGCGTTGCACGGAACCGGCTGCGTTTATTCGGCCGCGATCACGGCCTGGCTGGCGCGCGGTTGTTCGCTGGAGAAAGCGGTGGAACTGGGCAAGAACCACGTGACGCGGGAGATTTGCAAATCCGTTGACCAGCCCCGGAGCTAAATTGGCAACCGCCCCATGTGGTTGTGCATTAACGTCTATTTTAACGCCGTTGCGGAGCTGTTGCCGGCCGGCCAATGACCACAGCGTATCCTGAATGGGTGACCCCTTGCGCAAATATCGAAAATGACGGCACGGAACCACGGCGGTTTTGTCGCCAGCGTTTGAAATTAACCGCCGCGGGGTCCAGATAAGCCGAACCATCTCGCAGTTTTGTCGTGCCGGTTAAAGTTGTGTTGTACGTCTCGGTTCGGCGGCTGCCGGTGACAACGTTTACTTTGCTGCCCACGTAAACCCAATCCGGCTCCGGTTGATTGTGACCATTGAGGACGGCAACCATAATGTGAATAAAGCGAACGTTGCCCGTCTTTTGATCAATTGCGAAACACGTCACCACATGCCAACCGGAATGTCCGTTGTGGCTTTCTCCGCCCTTGCCGATTTGAATGGTTGACTTAACCTCCAAACCGACCGGCTTGCCCCTCTCGACAACCTTCGGATTGACCAAGTCCGGACACGCCTGGTCGGAGTTGTGTTTGTAGGGCGAGTTCTCATGAATCGCGTCGCAGAGGATATTGGAGACCAGTCCGCTGAAGTTGTTGCCCTGAATATATTCCGACAATGGCTTCGCGCCACTGGCCAGCAAGTTGGCGTTAATCAGCGAGACCATCCGCTGGGTCTCATTCATGGCGCGTTGCAGATGAGCGATCTTGAGGCCCGGTGGCAACGGCACTTGCGGGCGGAAATGGCCGGGATTGGCTTCGACGCTGGAAACCGCCGAGGGGCTGGCGAACGCCCCCGCCACAAGTTGCGGGAGTGGACAATCCAAGGACTTGCCAAGGGATTCGAGGATGCCGATGGAAAAATTCTCGCGTCCGTTCTCCAGACCGGATAGATACTGGTAGGTGATGCCGGCGCGCGCGGCCAGTTCGTCCTGCGTCAGTTTGTTCTGCTCGCGCAGACGCCGGACGAAATTGCCGATGATCGTCTTGGCATCCATTTCGACTATAGTTGAAACTTGCGCGCGATGACGAATTGCCAGATACACCGTGCGGATTGTTTCGACTGGCTGCGCGCCTGTCCGGCGCGAACCATCCACGCCGTCTGCACACATCTTTGCTGCCGATTGTGGTCCAGGTGAAACGGCCAGAAGTCGTCTGGGATTGAGCGGGCGGGGGGAGCGTGGCAGTATGAGGGCGGATGGACACGCCGCCGATCATCAGCCCGCTGTCGCAAATAGAAATGCGCGACCTGGCGCGGGCCAAAATGCTATTGGAAAATCCGCGCCTGGGAATCCGGCTGGCCAATACAATCGGGTCGCCGCTGGAGAAAGGGTTCGCTTTGCTGCCCAAGGGCTGGAACAAGGTGGTCAATAAGGCCGCCCGCGCCGCCCTGCTCCATGCCTTGAATGTTGCGGTTGCAACGCTGGGCAAACGGCGGAGCGGCGGCTCGCGCGAGCGCTTTCATAAAGTCCTGGCCGGCGCGTCGGGCGGCATCGGCGGCGTGTTTGGACTGGCGGCGCTGCCCATCGAACTGCCGGTTTCGACCGCGATCATGCTGCGGTCAATCGCCGACATCGCGCGCAGCGAAGGGCACGACTTGGGGCGGCTGGAAACGCGCCTGGCGTGCGTCGAGGTGTTCGCGCTGGGCGGGAAGGACGAGGTGCAGAGCAGTTATTGGGTGACGCGGGCGGCGTTGAGCCAAACGATGTCCGAAGCGGCGGCGTTCCTGGCGCGAAAAGGAGCGGTGCGCGAGAGCGCGCCGGCCATCGCCCGGCTGGTCGGCGCGATCGCCTCGCGCTTCGGCGTTGTCGTGTCCGAGGAGTTAGCGGCGAAGGCGGTGCCGATTCTCGGCGCGGCCGGCGGGAGCATGATCAACTTGATGTTTATCGGCCATTTCCAGGACATGGCGCGCGGCCATTTCATTGTCAAACGGCTGGAGGCCTTGCACGGACAGGAACGGGTGCGAGCCATTTACGAGGGGTGCGGCATCAGCGAATCAAGCAAGGCGCGGGCGTCATCAGGGTAACGCGGGCGCATCTCGATACGGCTATGGTGGGAATACAAGCACAAGAAGCCAAGAATGTGGCTGGCGAGACGCCATCCACGGCGACCGGGAAGTCAGAACAAATACGAGATGCACCGCTCGCGGTGCTGGTCGCGCTACCGAGGAACCGCCGCTATGACGAAAGAGTTGTGATTACGGTCCGGGGGTTTTATTGATAATGAGGAAATGAAAATCCACCACGAGGCGGAAATCGACGCGCTTTTTATTCGCTTTGCCCAATGAACGGACGGCGGCTAATTTTCCTATTGACGCTCTCATTGAGCACGGCGCTGGCGGGGGAGGACCGGCGCAATGTGCGGATCAACCAGCTTGGATACCTTCCGGCGGACAACAAAATCGCGACGGCCTTTGGAGATGCCGCATTGCCCGAGTCCTTTTCAGTTTGCGACGCCGCCAGCGGGGGCGAAGTTTGGCAAGGGCCGGTCAAAACGCTCTCCAGCATGTCGTGGGGACAATTCACCAACTTTGCCGAGTTGGACTTTTCCAGCTTCGAGCGGGCTGGACGTTACGTGGCGCGGCTGGGGGAGGCGCGCTCGCGGCCCTTCACGATTGGCCGGGAGGTCTATGCCGGTTTGCCCGATGAATTGCTGGAATTCATGCGTGAGCAGCGGTGCGGCTACAACCCGTTTCTTGACCAGACCTGCCATCGCCTGGACGGACGGACCGCTTACGGGCCGCTGCCGGGCGGAACGCCGCTGGATGCCACGGGCGGGTGGCACGACGCGGGCGACCTGCTGAAGTACTTGCTGACGTCCGGCAACGCCACCGCGCAAATGCTTCTGGCCTGGCGCCTGGCCCCCGCGGCGGGGATTTTTCACGACGCGACGCTGGCGGACGGCAGGCCGGGGACGAACGGCGTCCCGGATATTCTTGACGAAGCGCGCTGGGGGCTGGAGTGGATGCTCAAACTGCATCCCGCCCCGGACGCGTTGTATCACCAAGTGGCGGACGACCGCGACCACGTGGGGTGGCGATTGCCCAAGGATGACCCGGCCGATTACGGCTGGGGCAAGGGCGGCGCCCGGGTGGTGTATTTCGCGGATGGGCGGCCGCAGGGGCTGAAGAACTACACGAGCGAATCGACAGGCATCGCCAACCTCGCGGGCCGTTACGCCGCGGCGATGGCGCTGGCGTGGATGACCTTTGAGGAGCGGGACAGGCCCTTCGCGCAGAAATGCCTCCAGGCAGGAATCGAGGTCTATGGCATGGGGCGAACCAATGAGGGCGTGCAGCAAGGCAATTCCTACAGCGCCCCCTACCGCTACGCCGAGACGACGTGGACGGACGACATGGAGTGGGGCGCGGCGGCGCTGTTCGCGGCCACGCGCCAACCGCGCTATCTGGCCGACGCCCGGCATTATGCCGCGCTGGCGGGGTCGGAGTCGTGGATGGGCAAGGAGCAGACGGGGCACTACCAGTATTATCCGTTCATGAACGCGGGTCATTATATGCTCTACGAGTTTGCGGACGCGGAGTTGCGGCGCACGCTGGCGGGTTATTACCGCGAGGGCATCGAACGCTGCGTTGCCGCCGCCGGGAAGAACCCCTACCACATCGGCGTGCCGTTCATCTGGTGCTCGAACAACCTGCTGGCGGCGCTGGTGACCCAGGGCCTGCTCTACGAACGGATGACCGGCGACCGGAGCTACCATGCGTTTATCTGCGAGCAACGCGACTGGCTGCTGGGACGAAATCCGTGGGGCACATCAATGTTCACCGGCATTCCCGAAGAGGGCGTTTATCCGCGTCATCCGCATCTGATGACCACCCAACTGACCGGGCGGAGTGTTCGGGGCGCGCTGGTGGATGGGCCGGTCTATGAGCGGATTTTCAAGACGCTCAAAGGGGTTAGCGCGGCGGCGGACGATCCTTTTGCGCCGTTCCAAAGCGAACAGGCTGTTTATCACGATGACTGGCACGATTACTCCAGCAACGAACCGACGATGGACGGCACGGCGAGCGCGATCCTGATGTGGGCGCTTTTCTGATTCAGGCGGGGGGCCGTGGAATGTGTGTCAAGTATTGCATGGTCACAATGGACGTGACAAAGGAGAGCGCGCAGCAGATCAAGTAGGGGAGCGGGGCGTTATGCACAAAAAGACTGGCGGCGAACATCGGGCCGACAATCCGGGCCAGGCTGCCGACGCCCTGGGCCACGCCCATCGTCGCCCCCTGCTCGTGGGCGGGCGTGAGCATGGAAATCATCCCGAAAACGGGCGGCCGGGTCAGGCTCGATCCGATGGAAAAGACGCCCAACCCCACCAGCAGCCCGCCCCAAGTGGTCAGGAAGGGCATCAGGCCGATGCCGACGGCGGCCAGAAACAAGCTCACGGCGATGAGCTTGGGTTCGCCCAACAATTTGACCAGCCGGCCAATGGCCCCGCCTTGCACCGCCGCGCCCACCACGCCGCAGTAGGCAATGAGCCAGGAGACGGTCCCCAATCCCTTCCGGGCGTCGATGCCAAAATTCTTCATGACAAGGAGGCCGACGGTCGATTCAAAACAGGTAAAGCAAAAGGTCGCGAGAAAGAAGATGCCGATGAGCAAATTGAGGCGCGGGGTGCGCAGTATGTGCATCCATTGCTCCACGTGCGGCCGAGGGGTGACCGAATGGGCCGAGGGCTGCCAGCTTTCCGGCAGCCGGGCAAAGCACCAGATAAAATTCAGGCCGCAGAGGGAAGCCGCGGTCCAACCGGGGGCTGTCAAACCAATGTACTTGCTGCTCAAGCCGCCCAGGACCGGACCGAGAATGAAACCGAGTCCAAAGGCCATGCCGATCAGGCCCATTTTGGCCGAACGGTTTTCGGGCGGCGTGACGTCGGCGATGTAGGCCTGCGCGACGGTGATGTTGGCGCCGCAGATGCCGGCAAAGAGGCGGGACAGAAACATGACCAGCAGGGCGGTGTCGCCGGAGAGACCGGAGCCGATGGCAAAAATGCAGTAAGACAAGCAAGCACACGCCGTGCTGCCGAGCAGAACGGGCCGGCGTCCCACCCGGTCGGAGAGCCGCCCCCAGATTGGGGCAAAGACAAACTGCATCAGGGAGTAGGCGCTGATGATCGCGCCGATCACCCATCCTGGGGCGTGAAAGTTTTCGCTGTAGATGGGGAGCAGGGGCAGGATCAGGCCAAAGCCGACCAGGTCGATCAAGACGGTCAAAAATATAATTGAGATGGATGCTTTTTTCATCGCGTTAACTGAGCTGCACAACGGCCGGCGCCCACTATGCGACAGACGGCGGGGAAGATGCAACTCATCCTCTGGGCGGGTGGTGAAGAACGACGGATTGACGGCCGATTGACGCGGATGTTTTGGGTGTCGTGCAAGTGGCGGCGAAGGGTCGCAAATATCAGCAAATACGGGCTTTTTTGAGGATTTTTGGGGGACCCATGCCGCAAAAATGCGGCGAGAGGACCCCCACCGAAGGGGTGGGAATTTTTTGCCGGTGGTATTCATTGGATTGACGATTTGGGCGCATAAGGGATTCACGAGCGATTGGCGGCAAACGGTCGCAAGCGGTCGCAAATATCAGCAAATACAGGCTTTTTTGAGGATTTTGGGGTCCGAGCAAATCTAAAAAAGGCAGGCTCGCGCCGAGGCCGCTGAGGGCGCGGAGGCGGCCGACCTTGACCCGCCCTGCGCTGATGCTTTCGAGGCGCTCGCGCGGCGGGCGGGCGCATGGCGTTGTTGCCGATATGTCAAAGATCAAACCGACCCGCGCTAATGTCCCATATAATAGTGGGACTTGCAAGCGGTCTTTGAAGGTTTTCTTGGATTGGCGGCGAAAGGAGCGGAAACAACCGTCGGCGGGAAGTGGAATACGTTTAGGGAGAGGAGGTTAGCCGTGGAACAGATGAAACACGGAAAGGGAAGAGGTCCTCGTCAGAATGAATGGCAGGGGAATCCGATGGCAGAAAGATCCATTGAAAATTGGTCATTGAGAATTTGTCATTGGCAATCTCATCAAAGTGGGAAGTCGTTGAGGTGGAGGAGGTTTTGACAAGATTAACAAGATTGTCACCGGTCACTTCAAAACCAGCCAGCCGAGGTCGAATCAAAACGGCCACTCAGAAGGGCTTAATTCATACCCGATTTCTTGATGCAAGCAAGGGGCTTTTAAATTACTCTAAATCTGGTGGATGCAGGCGTCGTGACCACTGACCGCCGACCTCGTCACGAACCGCCTGCCACCCAGGAGGAAGGTTTGCCACCTCTAAAACTGTCGGATCGAGGCGGACAATGTCTTCCAAGCAAACGATCCTCCCGTCGGGGACCGATGCTTCAGAAACGCCGATGAACTGCCAGCCATGATCATCGGCGTCATGCGATACCAAAAGAATCGGTTCTGAACCGTCCAATACCTGCCGCATGGTCAGTGCGCCGCAATTACGAGGCTGGTCGAACGGCCAATTCTCCGCCGGTTTGGAATTCATAAAGGTTCATGATCCGTACGCAGCAAAGTAAAATGAGCAGAACCGGAAAGAAAGCCATTCAGCTCGCCGGTTTTGCGGTTGGAGGTTCGTTGGGCTTGGATTTGATAAGATCTCGCCCGTGCCGGGGCTGAGGTTGGCACACGCAAAGCGTGTTGTTCCTCAGTGGTTTATGCCTTAAGTGTTCAGGCAGGAAGATGGAGGCAGGAAAATGAAAAAGAAAGGGGCGGTTTGATATGGGCTGCGGCGGGAAGAGGGAGGGCGCGAGGCTGCTTTGATGCAGCGTGATTTCCGCGGCGCCGGAATTTCCGGGCGCTTCTGAAAAGGCGAAAGCGGTGTCGCCGCTGCGCTCTGCCACCGCGCTCCATAAAAGAGGCGCCCAGAGGAGGTCATCTGCTGACTCCTCTGGGATCACGATCGGCCAGAACACCCAATCGTTTAGATGGGAGCAAAGATTTACCATTTTCGTCTAATAAACCGGGATGTGCCGTGTCAAATAACGTGCAATGGAGCATGACAATATGAAAAAACTCTTTTTCCTTTTTGCAGCCTGCCTCGCGGCCCAAGCTGTCTTTGCCTCTGATCCCGCATTGACCATCTACAATCAGAATTTCGCGGTGGTGCGCGATTCCATCCACCTGGACCTCAAAGCGGGGGTCAATGACGTGAGCTACAACGGCGCGACGATGCATTTGGAGCCTGATTCCGTGGTGCTGCGCGATCCGACGGGCAAACACGCCCTGCAAATTCTGGAGCAAAACTTCCGGGCCGACCCGATCTCCCAGGCCTTGCTGCTCAATTATTATGAGGGCAAAACCATTGAATTCGAGAGCCAGCCGGAGGGCGTACAGGGAAAAAAGGAGATCATTCAGGGCAAGATTGTGCGCAGCGGATATGTGCCGCATCAACAGGCTTTCAACCAATATGGAGTGCAATATTTCCAGTCACAGATGGCCTATGCGTCCCCGGACAGCGGCGGCGGCCAGCCCATTATTGAGGTGAATGGCAAATTGATGTTTCGTCTTCCGGGCGAACCGCTCTTTCCCGCCCTGCCCGACGAGAGCATTTTGAAACCGACTTTGACCTGGCAATTGAACGCCAGCCGCAGCGGGGCGCTGGACGCCGAACTGAGTTACGTCACCGGCGGCATGAGCTGGCAGGCCGCATATAACCTGGTGGCGCCGGAAAAAGGAGACACGCTGGAATTGGTCGGCTGGGTCACCATGGACAATCAATCCGGCAAATCTTTCAACCACGCAAAAATCAAATTGATGGCCGGGGACGTCAGCAAAATCCAGAACGAAAATCGCCCCATGACTTTCGCCGGGGAAGCTATGTTCGATTCATCTGCTATCACGCACCCTGTCACCGAGAAATCCTTCGACGAATATCATCTTTACACACTGGAACGCGCCACCACCCTGCTGGACCGCGAGACCAAGCAGGTTGAGTTCGTGCGGGCCAACGGGATCAAGTCACGGACGATCTACGTCTATGACGGCGCGAAGATCGATTACGGCCGCTACAACGGCTGGGGCTACGAAAACATTCGCAATGACCGCGAGTACGGAACCCAGTCCAACCCCAAAGTTTGGGTCATGCGCGAGTTCACAAATTCGGAAGAGAACCATCTGGGCATGCCGCTGCCCAAGGGACGGCTGCGCTTTTACCGCCGCGACGCCGATGGCCAGATGGAGTTCACCGGGGAAAACACCATAGACCATACGCCGCGGGATGAAATGATCCGGGCCGCTACGGGCAACGCCTTTGACATTGTCGGCGAACGCAAGCAGACCAATCACAACTTGGATGGCAACCGGAGGATTTTGGACGAGTCGATTGCCATCACGTTGCGCAACCACAAGAAAGAGGCGGTGGAAATCCGCGTGGTCGAACATCTCTACCGCTGGCCGACGTGGGAGATCACGGAAAAATCGAACACCTTCCTGAAAACGGACGCGCAAACCATCGAGTTTCGAGTCGAGGTGAAGCCGGACGAGGAAAAAACCATTTCCTACAGCGTGCATTATTGGTGGTGACTTTGGTGTCGTGTCGAGCCTATGGCTCGAAATCGGCGCGCAGCGCCGACGCTCGTGGCGCCGCAACACCGAAATCATGACCGGCGATTACCGTGTTGGACGGGACTTTTGGGATAATCCTCCATGGTCGCTTTACTGAGCTTGTAATGCCTGTTGGTCCGAGATTTACAAAATAGGGGTAGGGATGAGGATTGGAACCTCACCCCTCCCTCCAAACCGGACGGGCGGATTTCCCGCATCCGGCTTTCCAGTCAGTGGTTTCCTATCAGGGATTGAAGCCATTGCGCTTGGGCGGCTTTTAGGCTGAACAGCCCTTGCGCTGCAAACCAGGCATTCGGATAGCGGCCACTCCGCAGTTCTTGCTGGAGCCGTTCCTGTTGACAGGTCCAGTCCGCCTTGAACTGCTGGGTGGTCTGTCCATCCACTCCCGCACTGCCCCGATTTCCGATCACCTCCACAATGGCCTGCGCCAGATTGTCCGGCTGCCAG
>JBEKSF010000033.1:0-47187 GCA_049517295.1 Verrucomicrobiota bacterium | reverse complement strand
GGCATCATCCATGCCTTCACGCGCAGGAGTTGATCATATTTCTACGAGGGTGAAAAACCGACTGGGGGAAAAAGCGCGTTTTTTTTGAAGATTTATTTCAGCCACAGATTGACGCAGATTGACACAGATGAAAAAAGGCGGAAGAGGTTGATGGGAAGGAGGTTTTGACAAGATTAACAAGATGAACTGGATTTCCTTGAACAAGATTTCAGGGGCCGATGACTTGGGCGGGGTTCCAGTTGCGGTGCCAGTAGAAGGTCCAGAGTTGGGGGAGTTTGACCAGTTGGGCGTGGCCATCGGCGAAACTCATGTTGATCGCCCCCGGCAAGGGCTGGCCGCTGGTGTAGGGAACGGAATTGTTGGCCGTCGGCCCGCCGTGGCGCACAATCGTGCAACAGCCGATCCCATCCCGCGTCCACCCGTCCGGCGGCGACTGGCCGGTGTAAAGGTCGCTGGGGGCACGGTCGGCTTCTAGGGGAAATGTCGCGGAGTAGTTCTGATCAAAAAAAAGCGGGGTTTGGACCTGCTTCTGAACTGCCGAAAGATTTGGGTACATGAATTGTGGGTAAGCGCCACCAGTCATCGCGGACGGAATCGCTACCATAAAATCGATTAACCAGCCGTTGATTCCGTAACTGCCGCAGTCCGGCGGGCCCACCGACTCAATCTGCGTAAGCCAAGCCAAATCAGCAGCACCGCCTGCTTGGACAAGGGGTGCTGGCGGTAAGCGAGTCGATGGGCACCCGCGCAACTGATCCGTCACGCCGTAGTTGCTGAGAGCTTCAATCCAGAATGGAGGGGCATTTGGATCAGCATCTGGGAAGTTGGGTGGATTCCATGGGAAACCGTGTTGAGTGTCGTTTAGATACATCAAGCCAGCAGCGGTAATCTGCTTAGTGTTGTTTAAGCAACTGGTCTGTTGCCCCTGTGATTTGGCACGGGCCAAGGCGGGCAAGAGCAGGGCGGCGAGAATGGCGATGATGGCAATGACGACCAATAGCTCAATGAGCGTAAAAGCAAGAACCTCGGAGTTCCTTGCGGGTTTCGTTTCCAAGAATGTTGCTCCTTTGTCCATCATTGAGTCCGCATCACCATCGTTCGCCAGCCCTGCTTTAACAAGGCTGGTGCGTCTATGAACTGGGCAGCTTTTGGGGATTCACTTGATTTGAGGGGATAACGATTTTGGATGAACTGAGGGCCGGGGGCAAGGGAGAGAGACAGGCACTTCCGCGGCCTGCCCATGACTGGAAGATCATGCGAGGTCGAAGTGGCTTGACAGCCGAGTGTAGTTTGATTCCCCGAATCCCGCCTCATGGTCAGCTTCTACGGTATATTTGATTGGGAGGCAAGATAAAGCGCAATTTATTTGACGGCCAGATGTACAGGTGAACGGGGACTGATTTGTATATTCGACATGCCGCCAGAGTAAAAAGTCTCCGTGCGGGAGTTCAGTCCCGACTCAATCCCTGTTGCAACTCAAAGGGTTAGCGACGGTTACGAATGCGGCCTGGGATTGCGCGCGCGGAACGGTTGGGGTAATGTATTCCTATGTCGCGTTTCCGCAGTGGAGTTTCACCGAATTGGGCGGTTCCTTTTCTCTGCTTTCTCACGGCGGCACTGGCCCGCGCCGACCAGGTGGAAATGCAGAATGGCGACCACTATGCCGGCACTGTTATGTCGGTGTCCTCCGACTCAGTTTTGCTGCAAAGCGAGGTCTTGGGCAAGGTCAACCTGCCCCGCGGCAAGGTCCGCTCAATTGCCTTCGGCCCGGCTGCGTCCACAAACCTCCCCGCCCTCGTGGTGCTTTCCACCAACGGTCCCGCGCTCGCCGCCCCAACGCCCGTCGCTTATTCAAACGTGGACGTCTCCACCGCCCTCCGCCAACTGGGCGCCAACTCCAACTTGGTTCAACATATCCGCAACCAGTTCCTGGAAGGCGCCGGACCCGCGGCCAATGATAAATTCGACCAACTCCTCGCGGGTCTGACCACCGGCAACATAGACATGAACGCCTTGCGCGCCGAGGCCAAGTCCGCTGCCGATCAAGTGCGGGCCTTGCAGAAGGACATGGGTGGCGACGCTGGCGAAACGCTGAACGCCTATCTGGCGATCCTCGAAGATTTCCTGGCGCAAAGCGCCCCGCCCGCGGCCCCTCTCACCAACAGCCCTCATGGCAGCATTATTATCCGATAAAACCGCTGCGAGTCCGCAGGCAGCGGATCGGAACAGCTCATCACACCGTTGGTCGCGGTAACGGGCGGAGCCAGATTACTCCAAGCCGGCGCCGCCAGCTCCGTGGTGTATTGAACCTGGTATTCCAAGCCTTCCCACGCCGTCCAGCTAATGGTGAAATTGCCCACGTTCTCTGAGATTTGCTGGACAACGGGCGCGGGCACAGGCGTCACCCCCACGTCATCCAAACCGAAGGCATCGGCGTCCTGGAAAAAGCCAAATCTCAGCTCCGTGTTGGTCGTGGCCGCCGTGGCGATAAGCTGGATATTGGTCCAGGCAAAGGCAGGCAGGTTGGTCTGGTCCCAGAGCACCGAACCATTCCACGAAACCAGAAACTCGCTGGGACCGCCGCCCACCGGATTGGCCAGCCAGAAGGAAATCAGGCAAGGCTCGCCCGGCGACGTGCGCAGGGTTTGCCAAAGGTAACCCAGCGCGCCGGTCTGCCCCAGGTAGGCCGCGTAGGTGCCGGAATGGACGTAGTTGCGGTAGTACGAACTGCCGGCCCCTACGATCTGCACCAAGCCCGTCGCTTCCACCGTCCAATCGGCGAAACTGGCGGTTTCAAATCCTCCGTTGAGGACCGTCAAGTCGAATTGCGGGTTCCCCGCCAGGCTGTTGATCAAATTGCCGCCCCCGGGAGTGCCCCACCCGGTGCAAAGATCGTATCCCGGCGTGGCAAAAAATTCGGTCGCGGTGGCCAGGTTGGTATTGTTCCCGTTGGTAATGTCGTGAAACAGCGCGTTGTATTGCGGGCTGCGGGCCAATTGATAAAGCGCCGGGCACGCGAACCCAATGGCCGGCTGTCCTTGCGCGCCCGCCTGCTCATTGGCCAGCGCCATGAACCCCGCCCACAGCGGCGCCCCCACGCTGGTCCCCCCCACCGGAAAGGACAGCCCGTTGGATGCTATCAGCCATACCGCTTCCGCGACCATCGCCACGTCGGGGGTGTTGCGCGCCGTCGCCGAGCCTTGGTTCTGCTCCATATTGATGCCCTGTTGCCAGACCGGTATCGCCCAAATGGTGCTGCTGCCGCCCGAACTGCCGTGGTCGCCAAGCCCCTCGCTGTTCCGGTTCCAGGTCGTTTCCGACGCCCAGGCTCCCCCATTGGTGGTGGTCAGCATCGTTCCACCCACGATTGTCAGCCAGGGATTATCCAACGGCGGCGGGATGGCGTTGGTGTACGCCCCGCTGTCGCCGGAAGCTTGAAACATCGCTTGGCCCTGCGCCGCAAACTGCTGGAATATCTGCTCGGTGCTCGTATTGACCGGCGAATATAACCAGGAAGAACTCAATTGCGCCGCCAGATCGTCGGTCGCCATCCGGTTCAGGATGTCATTGGCCACGCTGCCCTCATAGACGATGACTTGCGCCAATCCGGGCGCCATCGCGATCGCCATGTCGATATCCAGCGACACCTCCACGTTTGCCGGGCCGGGAGCGTTGGTCAGGTCGTCCAAAACCACGTTGGTCACCAGCACGCTCGGCAGTCCCGTCAGCGCCTCATACTGGGCAATGTCATTGGTGTAATAGGTGTCCATCTCAAACAAACCCACCGCCTGGCCCGCCCCGGTCAACGTTACCCCCGGCACGTATGCGTTGCGAAAATCATAGCCCATGAAATTGCCCCCCGGCCCGGATCCGGTGTTTTCCGGCCCGTCTTGCGGCTCCGCCATCCGCAAACTCATCGGCCGGGGAAGAACAAAATTGTCCAGCCCGCTGATCGCCGCCACTGGCGCCTCCAGGTCCAGCGTCGGCTCGACATCCGGCGCGTAGAAGGCGCGCCCCTCCGTCGGATGCTCATACAGCCCCATCCGCACGTGAAACGCGCTCTCGATGTTCTTCACCGCCGCCCGCACGTCCAGCAGCGTGCGATTGGAATGCGCGCCAGTGATCCTGAATCCGTGCCGCCGCGCGAATTCAGCCAGCGTGGCGTAATCTTCGCGCGTGGGACCAAATCGCTCCGCAAATTGCGCCGGTGTCAAAAAATGGCGATGTCCCGGGCTGGCGGGGTCGTATATCTGCGCCAGTAAATTCGTCAAATCCGGCCGGTTCCTCAACGGCAGTCCCAAAGCCAATTCCAGTTCCGTGTCCGGCGCCAGCCTTCCAACGGCGCGGGCCGTGGCCACCGCCGCCGGCACATGGCCGCGCCACAGCGGATGTTCCGCCGCGCGGGCGCTCCAGGCAAACAACAAAAACAACAGCCCAAAGCGCCAGGAACGCCGCCCTCGGAAACATTCAAAAACCACCTTCATTTCTTGGCCGGTTTCGGCCCGCCGGTGTCCAACAAGGCATTGAGCACGGCATAGACCTTGGCCCGCTCTCCCGCCGTCAGGCGCCTCATCCGCTCCACCAACTCCCGCTCTTTGGCGCTGAGCCTAATTTGCTCCAGCCCGCCACCAATCGGGTTTTCCTTCAACTCAAAGGCCGCCTCGAAGAGGTCGGGCCGCTCGCTGGCGATGATCAATTTGAGCAGTTGCAGCGTCGTTTGCGTCGGCTTGTTGGGATGCGTGGGATTGACCAGATGATTGATGGCGCTGGGCGTTTTATGCAGACGCCTCGCCGCCTCGCTCTGCGACCATTCCATCATTCCGATCAGCCGCCTGAATTCTGCTTTTTCGGGCTCCATATTAAAAAATGTGATCGAATAATACTTTGTTGCTTGACATTATCCGATAATATATGTTATTTAGTAACAGTATGAACGGAAATCTTTCAAAAATCAACCGAAAAAATGGAAATTTTTATGAAAAAACCTGACGCAACGGACATTGTCACTCTCCATGCCGTCGCCACGCTGCCCGACTCGATGGCCGCCCGGCGCACCATCTTGTGCGCCCTCCTGGCCGCCTGTCCGCGGACGCGCTACGCCGACAGAATATCCCTCATGCTCGAACACCTGGAGCAACACAACTCGATGTCGTCCGCCTTATCAACTCAAAACCCGCACCCAAAATGACAAATCCACTCGATGCCGTGCTCGACGCCGTCGAGCAATGCCGCGCCAAGCCCGCCAACGACTACGAGCGCATCATTATTTTCCTCACCCCCTGCGGCGCGGCCAGAGCCATCCTCGGACGCGAGATGGTCAAACGCCTTGGCGCCGTGCTGGTCGGAGCCAATCCCCTCTGGGAGGAAAGACCCGATCGCGCCCTGAGAGACATCTGCAAACGCTGCCGGATCACCTTCAAACCGGCCGCCGACGCCGACCGCCTGGAAAACCTCCTGCTGCGCGCTTTCGAGGCTGATCCCCCCATCCTGGCCGTTGATAACGCCGAGCATCTGAGCCGCGAAACGCTCGACACCTTCACCCGCTTGGTCAATCAGACCCGCATCGTGCTCGCGCTTTTGGCCTCCGACAGAACCTGTCGCAAATGGCAATGGCGCTGGTCTGAGCAGTTCGATCAAATCCGCCGCCGCACCCACGTGATCGTCCAGGCGGACTAAAACAAAGACACCGCAAAACCCAAAATCAAAATATGAACAAAAAAGAAAAACCCCTGACCTGTCTGCTCCTCTCGAACGAGGCGCTGGACGCGGCGGTGGCCGACGTGGCCGCGCTGAAAATTCAACATGCCGCCGCCAAGGCGGCCATGGAACTGGAAATCGCCGCCGTGCAGGAAAAGCACCAGCGCCTCCTGCTTTCCCTGGGCAAACAAATCGAGGCCCGCGAGGCCGGCGTTTTCGTCTATTGCCAGCAACACCGCGCCCAGTTGTTTCCCGACAAAAAGTCTATCGACTTTCTCCTCGCCACAGTCGGTTTCCGCACCGAACCGCCCAGTGTCGAAAAATGTCTCAAGCGCGACACCTGGTCCATCATTGCCAAGCGCCTGGAGACCCTGGATTGGGGTGCCCGATACGTCCTCACCCCCGAGCCCGAGGTGGACAAAAAATCCCTTCTTGCCGACCGCGACCGGCTGACCGGCGAGCAATTGGCCGAGGCCGGCATCCGTTTCGAGCAGGACGAGCTTTTCTACATCACCCCCAAATCCGAGGTCGCCGCCAAGACCGTCATGCAAGCCGCGTAGCCGGGAGGGATTGGGTTTTAGATGTCGAAGACCGTCAACTCAGGCGGGCAGTTGAATCGCAGCGGGGTCACAAACCAGCCGATGCCCGGATTGACATAGAGCGGCCCGGCCGCAAGCCGAAACAGCCCCACCTGGTACTTGCCCACCCAGTACGGCAGCATCAGCGCGCCGTAAAACGGAATCCGCACCTGCCCGCCGTGCGAATGCCCGGCCAGCAGAAGGTCAAACTTGCCCGCAACCCTCTCCGCCATCAGCGGATAGTGCAGCAGCAGGATATTTCTGCCACCCGCCTTGGGTGCAATCGCCACGGGCGCCCCGCCGAGGCAGGTCACGCCCGTGAGATGAATTTTTCCATCCGGCGACCTTGCCTGCTCATCCATCAGCCACGCGCCGCCGGTGCGCGCGAAGGATTGTCTCATCTTGTCAAAACTCGCGTGGCTCCAGTAGTCGTGATTTCCCGGCACGCCATAGACCGGCGACTTGATTCCCTCCAAAATCTCCAGCGCCTCCGGCACAAAACCCACATTCTCGATCAAATCACCCGTGAAGCACACCACGTCCGGCGAAAGCGCGTTGATCTTTCGCACCGCCGATTCCAAGAAGCGCCGGTCGCCCTTGTGATGGATGTCGCTGAAATGAATCACCCGATGCGAGGGCGGGTCGTTAGTAATGCGGACATGGCGGACCTTCAGCCATTTCGGCTCAATCCACGCCATATCGGCATAGAGCGCCGCGGGCGCTGCCAGTGCCGCCAGCATGAGGAAACGTCTCCGATTGATCCTGAATCTGCCGTCCATTTGCGCTCCATTCTAAACCCAGAGCTTCGTTTTTATGCTCAGTGGAACTCTCAGCTTTCCCGCACAGTGGCGTGAAGCGTCTGCTTCAATTGCTCGACCAACTTTTCGTGGGCGGCGTTGACTTCGGCGTCGGTCAGCGTCCGCTCGGCGTTGCGGTAGGTGAAGGCGTAGGCCATGCTCTTTTGGCCGTCGGGCACGTTCTTGCCGCGGAAAACGTCGAACAGTTCGGTCTTTTCCAGATTCTGCGGCCTGGCTTGCCGCACGACGTTGAGCACCGCCTCGTGCGCGGTTGCGTCGGGCACCAGCATTGCCACGTCCCGCCGGATGGGCGGAAAGGCGGGCAGCGGCTTGAACGACTTGGCGGCATTGCGCCGCGCCAGGATGAGATCCAAATTCAATTCGGCCAGAAAAACCCCATCGCGCAGGTCGTACTGCTTTTGCAACGCCGGCGAAAGCTGACCCATCTCGCCCAGCGCCAGCTTGCCCAGTTGCACGGCGGCGGATTCCACGAAAAACGGGCCGCTTTCTTCCCGGCGGGTCCACGACACGCCGCGCAGCCCGAACTGGTCGAAGAATTCCTCCAGCGCACCTTTCAAATCATACATGTCCATCTTGGCGTCGCGATCGGCGCCGCTCCAAAACGCCGGCCAGCGGCGTCCGGTCAGCGCCAGGCCCAGACGGCGTTCTTCCTTGAAAGCGCCGTCCAAGGGCGCGAAGACGCGGCCGATTTCAAAAAGCGCGACGTCCGCATTTTTGCGGCTGACATTGTGGCGCAAACTGTCAAGCAGGCCGGGCAACAGGCTTGGGCGCAATACATTCATGTCCGCGCTGAGCGGATTCTCCAGCGCGGCCAGGGGCGGGGCTTCGGCCGGCAGCCTCGCCGCCGCCTCGGAAATCAAAGTCTGCCCCTGGGCCTCCAGCAAGCCAAGGCCGGCCAGCAGGCGGCGCGCTTCGGCGATCTCGTCGTGCGTCGCGTCGAAGGCATTGGCGCCGATGGCGCCGCGCGGCGGCGTGGACGGGATTTTGTCAACACCAAAAAGACGGCCAATTTCCTCGATCAAATCCACCTCGCGCTTGAGATCGACGCGAAAGGTCGGGATGCGAAACGATGGAGGGGCCGGATTGACCAACTCCAGCCCCAGCCGCTGGAGAAACTGGACTTGCGCCGCGTCCGGTATTTCCACGCCGAGCAAGGCATTTGTTTTTTGGGGCCGCAAGGTGATTTGTCGCGGTGGGGCAGGGGAGGGGTAGGCGTCAACGGGCGGATCGAGCAGGCGGCCGCCGGCGGTTTCGAGAATGAGTTGCGCGGCGCGGCGGCTGGCCCATTCACAGATGGCGACGTCGGCCCCGCGCTCGAAGCGGTAGGAGGAATCGGTGCGCAAGTCCAGGCTTTTGGACGTGGCGCGGATGTTCTGCGGTTTGAAGCAGGCGCTCTCCAGGAGCACATCGACAGTGGTGGGATTGATTTCGCTGTTCTGCCCTCCCATCACGCCCGCCAGCGCGACGGCCTTTGTTTCATCGGTGATCAAGAGCATCCGATCCGTCAGCACGCGCTCCTTGCCATCAAGGGTGACAAATTTTTCGCCTTCCGCCGCGCGGCGAACCACGATGACGGGACGGCCCGCAGTCGCGCCCAGCAGATGATAATCAAAGGCGTGCAGGGGATGGCCGGTTTCGAGCATGACGTAATTGGTGACATCGACGACGTTGTTAATGGAGCGCAGCCCCGCCTTCTCCAATATCGAGCTTAACCACCCCGGGCTGGGGCCGATCTTGACGCCGCGCAGGACGCGGGCGGTGTAACGCGGGCACAAGTCCGGTTCGTCGATGCGCACGGCCACGAGCTTTTCCGCCGGCTCGGAGTCCAGGAGGCTGGACGGAATATCGACTTGAGGCAAACGCAGCGGTTGGCCGGTCAGGGCGCTGATCTCGCGGGCGATGCCAATGACGCTGTTCCAGTCCGGGCGGTTGGGCGTGATTTCCAAATCGTAAATCATGTCCCCGCCCTGGCGTCCGAGATATTCGGCGAACGGCTGGCCAACGACGGCATCGTCGCGCAAAATGAGCAGGCCCTCGGCGTCTCCCTCCAGGCCCAGTTCGGGAGGCGAGCACATCATCCCTTGGGATTCGCAGCCGCGGATTTTTCCGAGTTTGATCGTCACAGGCGGCTGGCCGGGTTTGGCGGGGAGCTTCTGGCCGGGCAAAATCAGCGGCACCTTGTCGCCCGCCTTGAAATTGTGCGCGCCGCACACGATCTGGCGTTCGCCGCGCCCGTCATTGACGCGGCAGAGCAAAAGTTTGTCGGCATTGGGATGCTTGTCGCAGGTCAGGACCTGGGCGACGAAGATGCCCTCAAATTCCCCCGTGATCTTGACCACGCCCTCGACCTCCAGGCCGAGCATGGTCAGCCGTTGCGCCAGTTCGTCCGGCGTCCCGGTGAAATCGACGTATTGCTTGAGCCAGTTGTAAGTGATTTTCATCTTGTCAGGGAATCAATGCACCAAAGCGGCCGACCGGGCCGCCGTGACACGCCTCCCTCCCTGAGCTTGGAGCTTCGGGTTGCGAATCAGGATCGCGCCATGGTGCCGTAGGTGATGGCCGCGACCTCCTTGCCATCCATCGTGGTGACCCGGCGCGTTTTTTCATCAAAAAGGCACATCATGTTCATGCGATTGGACATTTCGGCCAGCGAAATGACGGTCTGCGCGCGCACCCCCAGCTCGATGCCGGCGTTGGGCTGCTTGTTGGCGCGGATGCAATCAAACCAATTCTTCTCATGGGCGCCGATGTCCTCCGTGGGCGTAAGGCCGTCTTTGGTCTCCATATCGATGTCCTCGGAGAATTCCTTCTCGGGGATGAGCTGGACGCGCTCGCCGTTGCTCCCGATTTCCAGTGAGGCCTGGTGCCCGTAAATGACAAAACCTGGACTCCGCGCCGAAACCGTGCTGGAGACAATCATCAGGGTCATGCCGCTGGGAAATTCGGCCAGCAACTCGACGAACTCGGGACAATCGCGTTCGGGCGTGCCAGGTGTCCCTTTGTCGCTATGCACATTCTTGGTGCCGATGCAGGTCACGCGCGTGGGGAACTCCGGATTGCCCGTCGCCACCATCAAGGGCAGCAGGCGGTGCGGCACAAGGTCGCCCAGCGGACCGGCGCAGTAGGGATAGTATTTGCGCCAGCGGAAATAGGCGTCTGCGTCGAAGGCTTTTTTATCCTTCACCGGCGCCTGCCATCTGTCCCAATCCAAGTCGGCGGGCTTGCACCACTCCTGGATGGGATAATTCCATTCGCCGTTTTTGCTGTTGCGGCAGTAGTAACCCTGCGCCCAGACGGGCGTGCCGATCTTGCCCGCCTGAATCATCGCCGCCGCCGTATGCCAGCCCGCGGCGGTGCAACCTTGCGAGCCGACCTGAAGGATTTTCCCGGTCCTTTTGACCGTATCATAGAGGTCAAAGGCCTCTGGCAAATAGCGCGTCATGGGTTTCTCCACATAGACGTGTTTTCCCGCCTCCAAGGCGGCGATGGCCGTCTTGCAGTGCCAGTGATCGACGGTGGCGATGGTCACGGCGTCGATGTCCTTGCGCTCCAGCAACTTTTCATACTCCTTGTAGAGTGCGCAAGCGTCTCCGATTTCGCCCTTGGCGTCCTGCTGGCGGTGCTCGGACAGGTCGCACGCCGCCGCTTGGACGATGTTGTTGGCGCTGGCGTTGCTCTTTTGGATGCGGACGTGAGCCATGCCTTGGCTGCCCGTGCCGATGTAGGCCACCGTCAGGCGGTTATTGGCGCCGACCACGCTGCCGGGCGCGGGGGCCTGGTTCTGGCCATAGACGGGTGTTTTAAAAATACTGCTGCCGGCGACGGCGGCGGCGGCGAGGGTGGACTTTTTGATGAACTCACGGCGGGTTGCCCCGCCATCCTGCGGCTTGTTTTCTTCCTGATTCATAAATTTTCTCATTCCAGCGCGGAATTACTGACGCCAATAATACCCCAATCCTTCAAACGGAAAAGCCCAAAGTTAATGCCGAAAAACGCTGGGAGTGCATTCGCCATTTGGCGCGTCTCGGCCTTGGGGAAGGTTTCGATTGAAGCGTTGCACCAGAACCACGCGCGCAGAGCACGGCGCCGTCATCCATCGGCGCGGAAAATAATCCAGAACCATTGCCCAGTGAAAGCCACGGCACTTTTGGTGGCGGGTTCGGTAATCATAGGCGGTTCTCTGAGAAAAATAACCCCGTGCGGGCCTTTCGGCGTGTCGCACGGGGAGCAGATGAAATCTGTTGCCTGAGCGGTGATATGCAGCGATGCGGAAGTGGTGTCAACCCAGTAATCATCTGTTGGAGATTACTGGGTGTGAGACAAAATTCTTCACGTGACGAAAAAGGGTCCCCTCTCTCCGGCTCTCTCCCCGCACGCGGGGAGAGAGGGGCAAACGCGACCCCAAAGGAGTAAATTGGGTCGCATATACTTCCGTCTCGCAAAAACCGGTCGGCGAAGAATTTTGTCTCACACCCGAGATTACTAGTGTACAAGGAGGATGAACCAGCCGCAGGCTGCAAAGGTGCCCAATGCCGATTGGGTAGCTCACACGCCTCGGAGATTTGTCTGGCCATGTTTCCGCCGCCACCAGAACATCCGTTCCAGGCCGGTGCGGTTGGGGTAGGAACGCGGGACCCATTCCTCCAGCAAATCAAAGTGAGGCGAGAATCGCCGCCAAATCTCTTCACGCGTCGTGCTGAATGGCGGACCCTCTTTGTCGGGAATAAAATAGTTGACCGCCAAATAGGTTCCGTCGGGCTTGAGCCAGCGCAGGACGGCCCGCGTGTAATCATCGCGGCGGGCCGGGGCAATCGCGCAAAAGAGCGTGTGCTCGAAGACCCAGTCAAACGCCTGCGGGGCCGGCGCCTCCAGAAAATCGCATTGCAGGAATTCGACGGACAGGCCGGCTGCGGCGGTCTTTTGCCGGGACAACCGGATGGCGCTGGGGGCAATGTCGCAACCCGTCACCGTAAATCCCGCCGCTGCCCAGGCGCGCGCGTCGTGGCCCGTTCCGCATCCGGGCACGAGGACAATGCCGCGAGGCAGTTGCGGATGGGCGGCCAGGAAATCGACCAGGCCGGGCGACGGCGCGCCCTTCTCCCAAGGCATCTCGTGCGCCTGATAGCGCGCTTCCCAATCGGCGTCCATGGTTAACCCGCCAGTTGGCCGTCCACCAACTCCAGCGCGCGCGGGGCGCGGGCGGCGATGCCGGCGTCGTGCGTCGCAATCACCAGCGTGGCCTGCCGCTCGGCGCGCAAGGCCTCGAGCAATTGGATGATTTCCCCGCCCGTGCGAGAGTCGAGGTTGCCAGTCGGTTCGTCCGCCAAAACCAGGTCCGGGGCGTTGACCAGGGCGCGGGCGATGGCGGCGCGCTGCTGTTCGCCGCCGGACAACTCAGCGGGCCGATGGTCCAGACGCTCCGCCAGGCCCACGCGCTGGAGCAGATCGACGGCCCGTTTGGCCGCGGCGGACGGCTCCATCCGCGCCATGCGGGCGGGCAGCATGACGTTTTCCAGCGCCGTCAATTCGGGCAGGAGATGATAGGCCTGAAATACAAAGCCGACGCGCCGGTTGCGCAGTTGGGCCAGGTCGCGCGCCGAAAGGGTGTGAAGGGGAGACGAGTCAAAAAGAATTTCACCGGCGCTGGGCAAATCCAGGCCGCCCAGCAAATGAAGCAGAGTGCTCTTGCCGGTGCCGGAGGCCCCGCGCACCGCCAGGAATTCGCCGCGCGCCACGGCCAGGTCGATGCCGCGCAGCACCTCCAGGCTGCGCCCGCCCATGAGATAGGTTTTGCGCAAAGCGCGCGTGAGCAGCAGGGGGGCGTCACTCATAGCGCAAGGCCTCCACCGGCTGGAGGCGGCTGGCTTTCCAGGCCGGAAACACCCCCGCCAGCACGCACGCCATGAACGCGGTGCCGCATATTATCAATACGTCCTGCGACTGGATTGAGGCCGGGAGGTCATACACGTGGTAAATCGAAGACGGCAATATCTCCGTATGCGTCACCTCGCGCAAAAAGTGCAGGAATTCATTTCGATAATGCAGGGCGACCATCGCGGTGCCCAAGCCCAGGCCCACCCCCAGGATCGCCACCACGATGCTCTGGCTCAGGAACAGCCAGAGGATTTGGCCCCCGCTGGCCCCGATGGCCTTTAGTATGCCAATCTCGCGCGTCTTCTGCACGACAAAGGTGATCTGCGAGTTGACGATCCCGAACGCCGCCACGATCATGATGAAAAAGAGCACAATGAACATCGTGTTCTTCTCCGTCGCCAGCGCGTTGAAAATCTCCGGGTTTTCCTGCCGCCACGTCACCACGGCCAGCGGTTGCCCGCGCAGGGATTGCACCCGGCGGGCCGCCTCGTCGGCTCGGAAGGCATCGCGCAGCTTCACCTGCAATCCCTGCACCGAGTCCTCGGGCAAAGATTCCAAGTCCCGCGCGTCGTCCAGTGAAGCCACGACGATCTGGCTGTTGTAATCGGGGAAGCCCACGTCAAAGATGCCGCGGACAGTGAAATCCTCGGGCAGAAAGACTTCGGCATTGGTTTTGCCGATGCTGGCCTGCATTTTCTCGATGGTGCTGGTCGAGTAAATGGCCAGCCGGTCGCCGACCGCCAGCCCCATGCGGGCGGCGAAGTCCTCTCCGATGACCAACCCTTTGTCCGTCAAGTCGAAGTTGCCGGCAATGATGCTTTTGGGCAGGACGTTGACCTGGCCGAGCGTCTCCTGGTCCACCCCCAACAACAGAGGCGCAGCCGAATGCCCCGGGCCGGTTTGCGGCTCGGTTTTCACCAGCACCTGGCCGCCAATGAAAGGTGAAACGCCGGTGACATCCGGATCGGAGGCGACGCTCCTGATGACGCTCTCGTAATTGGTCAGCGCCTGGCCGCCCTCGCCCGCATAGACCTTCAAGTGGGCGTTGAAACCGCCGATGCGCTCGCGCCACTCCTGATCAAAGCCGCTCATGACGGCGATGACGACGATGAGCACCGCCACCCCCAGAAGCACGCCAATGACCGATATGACCGTGATGACCGAGACAAACGTCCGGCGCGGCCGCAAATATCGAAATGCTAAAAAGGCCTCAAAGGGCAACCTCGACATGCCCCCACAGCCTACGGGGCTGCGTCCGCCGTGTCAATGTGACGGGGCGGTCGCGACGGCGGAATTGGTCAGCCATTCGCCCAGCCGGCCATAATCCATTTGGTTGACGCTGTAGTGGGCCCGGTCCACGGCCCGCATGTAGCGGTATTGGAGGACAACGGTCCCGTCGGCGTCCACCGACTCCGGCGTCCCATAGACAATGGCCAGCTTGTTTCGGCCGGCGTAGGTTTCGGCATCGCCGGAGGTGGCATCCGGACCGGTTTTGACCAAGTGCCAGCGGACGCGAAAGGCCCCCTCGCCGCGGCGCGAGAGAAGGAGTTTGACGCCCTGATCTCCATGGTCCTGCTTCCAATCGAAATAATGGTGCTCCAGCACCGTCTCGGCTCGAATCCTGCCCCGATAGTCCTCGTCTTGCGCATGGGTGGAACGAATGACACCGGGCCAGACCACCAGTGTGTTGGTGTACCGGCTCGGGTCGTTGCGCACGTCCTCGGGATAAACATCCAGCCGGGCTTGTTTGAACTCGATCTGCTCCGGATCGGAGTTGGGTTGATATGAAGAGTTGGAGGCGCAGGAAACCGCAAGGCACCCCGCCACAATTGTCAAAACAAGATTTCGCATCATAAGCATTATCCTCGCTCAACTGATTGCCGGCGTGCAGCCTGCCGCGGCCAGTGGCCCCCGGCAAGACCGGATTTCGTAACTACCATACTCCGCAATCGCCAGCTTTCCAACTTTCTTTTGCAACTGATTACTTTCCAAAACCCATGTCCTTGAGCCAGCGCCGGCAGTCGCGCGTCCAGGGATGCCACTGCGCCGGGTCATAAGTTTGGCTGCCCAATCCGATGCCATGATGGCCGTGCTGGAACACGTGCAGCTCAAACGGCACGCCCGCCCGGTGCAGCGCGCCCGCGAATTGCAGGCTGTTTTCCACCGGAACGGCGGAGTCGTCCGCGGTGTGAAACAGGAAGCACGGCGGCGTCCGCGGGGTCACCTGCAATTCGTTGGAAAGTTCGTGGATCAATTCCGCCGAGGCGTGTTGCCCCAGCAAATTATCCCGCGAGCCGGTGTGGGTGAATTCCCCCATCGTAATGACCGCGTAGCAAAGAATCCCAATGTCCGGCCGGCAACTGACCCGGTCGATCGGGTCGCTGGCGTCGGGGTTGCCCGCGTCAAAATGAGTCAACAAGGTCGAGGCAAGGTGCCCCCCGGCCGACGAACCCATGATGCCGATGCGCTTGGGGTCGATCTTCCAATCGGCCGCGTGAAAGCGCACCAGGCGCAGCGCGCGCGCCGCGTCCTCCAACATCCGCGGATGCCGGTATCCGCTGGAACTGAGGCGATACTTCAGGACGAATCCCGCGATGCCCTGATCGTTGAGCCAGCGCGCGTAATCCTCCCCTTCGTGCCGTGCCAGCATGGCGTAGCCACCGCCGGGACAGATCACCATCGCGGCGCCCGTGGCGGTGCCCGTCGCCGGGAAATAAGCCGTCAGGGTCGGAATGTCGTTGGAGTTGGTTCCCAGAGCGCCGGGAGCTCCCGCCGGCCAGAGAACCAGCGGCGCTTGCGCGTCGGGCAATGACTGGGCGGGCAACGCCATTTGTCCAGCCAGAGCGACGCCCAATAGGCAGGCAAGAGAAGATTTCATACGCGCTGCTTCACTTGGCCTGGCCTTCGGCTTTGCGCTTCTTGGCTTCTTCGATGACTTTTTGCTCCAGCTCGCGCGGCATTTCGGCGTAATGGTCCAGCCGCTCGGTGTGCAGCCCGCGCCCGCCTGTCAAGGAGCGCAGCACGCTGGAGTACTTGTAGAGTTCCCGCGCCGGAACCTCGGCCCGGATGACTTGAAATTGGCCCTCGGCCTCGATGCCCAATATGCGACCGCGCCGGCTGGAAATGTCGCCCATCACCTTGCCCAGGCAGTCTTCGGGAATGCGCACCTCGATGTTGAAGATCGGCTCCAGCAGGCAGGGCCGGGCCTTCATGAACGATTCCTTGAACGCAAAATACCCGGCAATCTGAAAGGCGATGTCCTTGGAATCGACCGGGTGCATCTTGCCGTCGTAAAAATCAATCTTCACATCCACCACCTTGTAGCCGGCAACGATGCCCTCCTGACAGGCGTTCTCGACTCCTTGCTCAACCGACGGAACATAGACGCGGTCCACGTTCTGGCCGGTGAGCGACTCGGTGAATTCGACCCCCGAATCCCGCGGCAATGGCTCAATCCGCATCCAGACCTCGGCAAATTGGCCCGCCCCGCCCGTTTGCTTTTTGTGGCGGTATTTGGAATCGGCCGGCAATTTGATGGTCTCCCGGTACGGCACGCGCGGCTCGCCCAACTCGACGTGGGCGTTGAAGCGGCGGCGCAGTCTATCGACTATCACTTCCAGGTGCAGTTCGCCCTGCGCCGAGATGATCGTCTGGTGCAATTCCGAATCGACGCGATAGACGAACGTCGGGTCTTCCTCGTGCAAGGCGCCCATGCCCTGTGCCACCTTGTCCTCCTCTCCCTTGACGGTCACTTGCAGGGCGGCATGAATGGTCGGCTGCGGGTACTGCACTTTGGCCAGTTTGACCGGACGCGACGCCGAACACAAAGTGTTGCCGGTGTGCGTGTCTTTAAGCTTGACTACCGCCCCAATGTCGCCCGCGCCCAGTTCATCGGTCGTGCCGCGCTCCCGCCCGTTGAGCAGGTAAATCTGCCCGATCCGCTCCGACGTCTGCCGGTCGGCGTTGTACAACTCCATTCCCGCCCTGATCGCGCCCGAGTAAACCCGGAAAAACGACAACTCGCCAAAATGGGCCTCCGCCATCGTCTTGAATACGTGGGCCACTGGCTCCGGGTCCGTCAGCCGCACTTCCGCCACCCCGCCCGCCGCGTCCAACGCCGCGTAGCGCTTGCGATCAACGGGCGAAGAGCCGTACTTGGCGATGAAATCCATCAGGCGCGCCACTCCGACGTTGCTGGTCGCCGCGGTGCAGAACAGCGGGATGAAGTGCTGGCTCTGCACGGCGGCGTGAATCCCGGCGCGGAACTCCTCCTCCGACAGCCCGCCCTGGTCAAAATACTTCGTCAGCAGCGTGTCGTCCGATTCGGCGATGTGCTCGATCAACTCAGTATGAAGCTGTTTGACCTTGGTCTCCCATTCGCCCGTAGGGGTGCTCTCGGTGAATTTGCCCCGCGCTCCCGCCACTTCGTAGGTCACCATCTCATTGCGCAGCACGTCCAGAACCTGGTTGAACTCCGGTCCGGGGTTGACCGGCAGGTTCATCGGAAATACCCCCGCCCCGTAATGCTCCCGCGCCGCTGCCAGCACGTCGTCGAAATGCGAATTGAGCTTGTCCACCGCGTTGACGACCAGGATCTTTGGAATCCCGAAGTCAGTGGCGTACTTCCACACCCTCTCGGTGCCCACCCCAATGCCGTGGGAAGCATGCACCACGACCAGCGCAAAGTCCGCCACTCGCAGGGCGCTCAGGGCCTCGCTGATGAAATCCAGGTAGCCGGGGGTGTCGAGAATGTTGAATTTTTTGCCCATCCATTCGGCGTGCAGGAGGGAAGTCTGGACGGAAATCTGCCGCTGCTTCTCGCTGGCGTGGTAATCGGAGGCCGTCGAGCCCTCGGCAATGCTGCCCATGCGGCCGATGACCCCGGCGCAGGCCAGCATCGCCTCGCTTAACATGGTCTTGCCGCACGAGGCGTGACCGACGATTGCAAAGTTGCGGATGTCTTGTGGAGCGTGTTTTTGCATAAATCAGACGCGATGCCATTGATGGCGCATATATTCAATGCCAGAAGACCCGCCCGGCAATTCCGAGAGATTCCGACACTCCGCCTTGCACACCAGTGCTGGCGAACGCCGGCGATTAAAACATCAATGCCCCTGCTTGCCAAGAGCCTTTTTGGTTTTGTCTCCATCTTGCCGCTCAATGCGCCGTCAGAATCTTGAGCAATCCGCCCAAATCGATCGCCGGCCCTTTGGAGGGCGCCGACTCGCGCGCGGCCAGCACCGCCGCCAAACCGGCCAGGTCCGCCTCCGATTTCACGTTGTGCAGTATCTGGTTCTTGAGCGCAATGTTGATTTCCTCCTCCTGGCCCGAGGCCAGGTTGGAAATGTGGAATCTGCCCAGGCTCAGATTCAACGTGTCGATCCCGGTGAATCGCAGGCCCTCCGCCGCTGTCTTTTTAGCGGCCGGTTTCCTGCCCGCTTTCTCCAGGTTCTCGAAGTTCCAGTGCCCCTTCTTATCCTGCACCAGCAAAACCTCCGCCAAATCCAGGCGCATCAGCCGCAGATGAAGTTGGCGTGAACGCATCGCCTGCGGATCGTATTCGACGTGCAGTTCCGGCATGTTCAGGCACACGGCCCCTCCAAATTCGGGCCTGTTGTATAGCTTCAATCCTTCTATCGTCACCGTCGGCGTCAACAGCCCGACGTGCATCGTCCCGATTTTAGCCTCCATTCCGGTGGCAGTCTCTAGGCGGCGGGTGGCCACTTCACGGACGATGGTATCCAGAAGCAGAATGCCCACCACGGCTGCCACCAACGCCACAATGACCAGTCCCACTAAAACGCGAATAACCCAGCGGATGAATCGAATCATACCCGGGGCCTAAATGATCACATCCTCCGGCCGCACCTCCAGGCAGTCGTCCTGGTCCTCCCAGACAATGGCCGGATAATGTTCCAAAAACTGCGGCAGCAGTTTGGTCGCCGCCACTGCCAGCAACCTCTCCGCCTCGCTCGCCGCGTCATCGTACGCCTCGTCGTAATCCGGCACACCTTTGCGCTGCCGGTCGTCCCAATGCGCCACCAAATGAACCGTCGCGTAGTCGTCGGCCCAGCGTTTGACCGGTCCTTGCAGCGCGGCCGGCAGATCGTCAAAGGAAACCAGCGTTTCCGAACAATGCTGGCAAACCAATCCGTTCTCCAATATGTCCCGGCTGAACAGCGGCAGCACCGGCGCCCGGCAGCAGGTGGCCTCCGCAAAACTCGCCGGAACGGTCGCCAGCCGCTTGAGCCAGATCTGACGCCGGTGCCCCACCTCCGCCCCAAGCCGGTAGGCCCCCAGCAACGGATGCGAAAACCGCCATACCCGTCCCCTCAGTTGTCCCAGCGTTTGCGACAGCCACCGCGCCAGCGTCAGGTCGTCGAACTCCTCGAACACCGCGCTGTATTCGGTCCAAAGTTGATCCGGCGAAGGTTCAGCCATGCGCCAACACTACGTTCAAAGTTTTAGGTTTAAAGTTTAAAGTTGATTATTGGTCGTTGAAGATTTGTCATCTGTCATGTAACCAGTGTCGCCATGACGCCCCGAAATCTCTTTCGATGACCAATGACAAATTCTCAATGACCAATTCTCAATCCAGACGTCCACTGTCCTGAACTAGTGCCTCCCCAACAGGACTTGCCCAAAAAACAGTGAAATCAAGCGCGCCCAATCCGCTGGAAACTCCGCTGGACCACATTGCCGGCGTAGGGCCGGAACGCGGCGCCCAGTTGCGGCGCCTGGATCTGCTCACCGTCGGCCATGCGCTGCTGCTGCGCCCGCGCCGTTACGAAGACCGCCGCCATTTCCAACCCATCGCCTCACTGCAATTGCGCGAGCCGGCCCTGGCCCGCGGCAACGTCATCGCCGCCGGCCTGCGCCGTTTGCGCGGCGGCCGCTCCCTCTTCGAAATCATCCTGGACGACGGCACCGCCCGCCTGCATTGCCGGTGGTGGAACCTGCCCTTCATGGAAAACTATTTCAAAGTCGGCGACCAAGTCGTGGTTTTCGGCAAACCCGCCTCCCTGCGCCCCCGCACCATCGATCATCCGGAGAGCGAGGTCATCCAGGCCCTCGAAACCTCCCTCCATCTCAACCGCATCGCCCCCATTTATCCGCTGACCGAGGGCCTGCCCCAACGCTGGCTGCGCTCCTTGCTCTGGCGTCTCCTCGCTCAATTTGAGTCCGCCATCGCCGAGCCGCGCCCGGAACTCCATCTGGCCCGGCTGCAAATCGCCACGCCTGACGGCCCACTTCCCATGCCCTCCCGCTCCCAAGCCGTGCGCCTCCTCCATTTCCCGGAGGAAGCCGCCGACGCGGAAACTGCCCGCCGCCGCCTGGCGCTGGATGAATTCATCGATTTGCAAACCGCCATCCAAACCCGCCGCAAAAACCTCGAGACGAACGCCCGCGCTCTGCCTTGCCCCGGCGACAACCGCCTGATCAAACCCTTCCTCGCCGCGCTCGGATTCGACTTGACTGATGCCCAAACCGCCGTCCTGCGCGAAATCCGCCGCGACATGACCGGGTCGCGCCCCATGCGCCGCCTGCTCCAGGGCGACGTCGGCTCCGGCAAAACCGTCGTGGCCGCCTGCGCCGCCCTGATGGCGCTGGAAAGCGGGACGAACGCCGCGCTCATGGCGCCAACCGAAATCCTGGCCGAACAGCATTGGCGGAATTTCCGCCGCTGGTTCCAACCCCTGGGACTGCCCGTCGAGTTGCGCACCGGCGCGGTGAAAACCGGCATCGAACCCGGCCAGGAACCCCTTCCGTTGGGCCGCCCCGTTTCTCCGGTTTCCTTGTTCATCGGCACGCACGCCCTGCTGGAACCGGCCTTCGCCCCCGAACGGCTCGGCCTTGTTATTATTGACGAACAGCACAAATTCGGCGTCGCCCAGCGCGAGCAGCTTGTGCGCAAAGGCGCCTATCCGCACCTGCTCGTCATGACCGCCACGCCCATTCCACGCACCCTCGGCCTGACCCTGTACGGCGACCTCGACATTTCCGTCATTGCAAGCAGCCCCCCGGGCCGCGGCCGGATCAAGACCTTTGTGCGACAGCGCGACAGCCTGCCCAAAGTCTGGCAATTCATCGCCGAACAACTCGCCAAAGGCCGCCAGGCCTACGTCGTCTTTTCCCGGCTGGAAGAGGAGGATTCAGCCGCCGGCTTGAAGGCTGTCAAAAAGGAATTTCACCAGTTGGAAAAAACTTTCGCCCCGCGCGCCGTCGGCCTCCTTCATGGCCGGCTCAACAGCGCCGAAAAAGACCGCGTCATGGCGGCCTTTCGCGCCAACCGCCTCCCGGTCCTGCTGGCCACCTCCATTGTCGAGGTCGGCCTCGATGTCCCCAACGCCACCGTCATGGTGATCGAGAACGCCGAGCAATTCGGCCTGGCCCAACTCCATCAATTGCGCGGGCGCATTGGCCGCGGCGCCGACGATTCCTACTGCATCCTCATCGCCGCCGGCAAAACCGACGAAGCCCGCCAGCGCCTTGGTATCCTGGAGCAAACCTCCGACGGTTTCCGTATTGCCGAGGAGGACTTGAGACTGCGCGGTCCGGGGGAATTCCTGGGCCGCCAGCAGAGCGGCGTCCCGCCCTTGCATTTCGGCGACTTCTCCCAGGACGCTCCCTTGGTCGAGCAAGCCCGCCAACTTGTCCGCGAACACCTGTTTTCAGCCACCTGATCAGCCTTTAAATAGTGTTGCTCCGCGCGGCGTCTCTTTTATGGAGCGCGGTGGCAGAGCGCAGCGGCGACACCGCTTTCGATTTTCCAGACACGCTTGAAAATTCCGACCCGCCGGAAAGCACTCTCCGTCACGGCGCCTGTCCCTCGGTTTTGGTAGCGCGATCGTCCCGGTCGCGGTGGCTGGCGTCTCGCCAGCCACAATCCCCCACGTATTTGCATTCCTATGATAGCCGTATCAAGATGCACCCCTGCTGCGCCAGGAAACGACAATGACCCTGCGCCGGATTGCCAATCGGTTCAAAACTGAGAACGCGCACGGTATTTGATGCCGAGCCTTCGATGGTATCTGATGGAGAAGGGAGTGGGACCTCAGAAGCGAGGTTCAGATTCGTGGAACGGCCCGCCGCGCCTGACGGAATCCGCAACTGGCGTGCCACGTATTAGGTGAAAACCCCATTAGGTGAACACCCCATAGCTCCGACATCGTTTTTTGCTCATTATCGCCGCTAAGTGCATGAAACGTATGAACGCGAATGGGCTTCTCTCGGGAGAGGTGCCCGCTGCCCCACGTGAATCGGGGCATGAGTTAAACCGCCTGGGGGGGTATCAAGACCCGCTAACCCAAAGCTGTGGGGTGCCAATGTGTCCCTTGGCAACCCAACCGACAGCGTTAAGCAGCAACTTGGCACAGCCGCCCAAAAGAATATTTATTGTGGAGGATTACCCTGCCTTTCGTGAACGGTTGACGCAGATTCTAAATGATGCAGGAGACTTGATGGTGTGTGGCACGGCAGGCGCGGTTGACCAAGCTCTCCCGGCCATCGCCCGTACCAAGCCGGACCTGGTGGTGGCGGATATTAATCTCCCGGGAAAACGCGGGTTGAAGTTGATAAAAGAGCTTCGATCAGTGGATCCCTCGGTCAAGCTGCTGGCCATTTCCACGCATCATGAGCCACTCCATGCGGCCAGGGTCTTGCGAGCGGGAGGGGACGGCTACATTGTCAAACACAAAGTTCCAGACGAGATCGTTTACGCCATTCATGGCGTTTTGGAGGGTTACATCTACATCAGTGAAGAAGTCATGGGGCAACCGCGAGCCTGAGGATGAAGCCGGAATTTCCGGCCAGAAAACTCCTCCGCATGCCACGGAGTTTAAACGCCTCTTGTCAGTCTCCCGATAACAGCGTATTCTGAATCGCATGGACTTGAGATTCACCGCTGTTTTCCGCCGGTTTCCCGAAGGCTACGCCGCGTTCGTGGAGGAATTGCCCGGAGCCAACACCCAAGGGGCGACCTTGGAAGAAGCGCGGGCTAATTTGCTCGAGGCTGCCAGAATGGTCCTGGAAGCCAACCGCCAATTGGCCGAGGAGGAACTGCGCGGGCAGGATGTCATTCGTGAACCGCTGGCCCTTGGCCCGGCATGAAGCGGCTGGATTTAATCCGGCATCTCGAACGTCATGGCTGCGTGTTCTTACGCGAGGGAGGCAACCATACGATTTACATCAATCGCGCCGCAAGGAAGGTATCCACCGTGCCACGCCATCGCGAAATTATCGAGTTCACCGCACGGAAAATCTGCAAGGACTTGGACATTCCGCGTCCCTAAATCTGAAAATTTTCTGACTGCGTCTTCTCTGCTTTCATGCGCGTCCGGCGAGTGTGCAAAGGTAAAATCGTCAGTCCCGGGCGCATTTCGTTCTTTTAGGTGCTTCCTTTATGGAGCGCGGTGGCAGAGCGCAGCGCCGACACCGCTTTCGATTTTCCAGACACGCTTGAAAATTCCGAACCGCCGGAGACCACGCTCCTTAACGGTGGCGGTCCCTCGTTTTGGGGAGCGCGATCGTCCCGATCGCCCGCGGCTGGCGTCTCGCCAGTCACATTCCCCCATGCATTTGCATTCCCACGGTGTTCGTATCGAGATGCCCCCGTCCCACCGGCATTCCGTCGTCCCTCCGCACTCCTTCAGGGGAAGGGCAGGGGAGTCAAGGTCAGTAAAGGCCGGCCTGCCGCGCCGGAGTCAAAGCCGGAGGCGTCTGGTAACCTCCTCATAATCATAAGTGTGCGTCATTTTGAGGTCATGGGTGAATAGATTGTTGCTGGGAGTGTAAAAGAAACCGACAATGGATTTTACGCTTGCCGAAAGTATGAGAGAGCACGAAGTTTAAACAATGAGCAAACCTGAGAGTCCGAAAAGCACTCCATCAATGTCGGACGACATGGTTATGTTATTTTATCAGGTTGTGAAAGTTCAAATGCAGACTAAAGCTTTGCGTGAACTTTTAAGTCAATACCTGTGCGAAAATGGGTATTTAATTGACGGCAAGCAGCCTCGCAACTGGATAACGGAAAAGACCGATTCTGAGCTTCAGAATTACCTCCACCATTTGTCTGCATCGCATCCCGATGAGGCAAAAAAACTTTTGCAGATTCATAAAGCCGACAAAGAACAAGCGCCAGATAACGGCGATGGCAGTTTATCATTATAGACTTTGTGTTGAGCCTCACGCCAATTTCATAAAGTCAACTCGCCGCTGCCAGCAATTCGGCGACAATCCAAACGTGATCGGTAAGCCCCGCCGCCCAGTGCTTGCGGCTGCCGGATATGGTGTTAAAATTCCGATGTAGATAGACGGCGAAATGGCGGAGAGTGCGGGAATCGAACCCGCGCCACGGTGGATGGCCACCGTGGGCTTGCGACTCGCAATCGCACGCCTTACCTCTCGGCCAATCTCTCCGTTGGTTTGCAGCGCGGCCCGGTTGGTGGTCCTTCCCGGATTTGATTCAATCGGGCCGCCGCATTTTGTTCCCCGTATCTTCATTGCGCTAATGTTATATCATATTGAAGCTATTGGACTTACAGATGCTAAACGGCGTGTATCCGATGCTTAATGGCGTTAAATCCATGCTAAACGGCAGTCGGGGAATGCTAAACGGCATTTGACCTGATGCTAAACGGCAGCATGGGTGACGAGAATGCCTTCAAAATATCCTGGTCTTGTGTGAAGCGGCAACCGCCCTGTTTGACGTTGCTGATTGCGCCTTGAAAAGCGATAAAACTTAAGGGGAATTTGCCAAGCGTTGCACCCCAGAAACCGCTTGTCTTCAATGAAGATGTAAGAGAAAATTCGATTCGTGGCAACGGTATTTGACAATCAAAGGCTAGACTTTAACTGCCCGAAATGCGGCAAGAAGATTTCGGAAACGATTGGACGGCTCAATCGAGGCGATTACAAGTGCGCCTTTTGTGGCGCGATATTTAACACGGCCAACTTTAGACGGGAGGTTGAGAAAGCGGACCGCACGTTTCACGAGACGGTTCGGAGAATGGGCGGCAAGTGAACTAAGCTCAGAAAGCATTCCGCGCCATTCTTTTGAGTCAAGACGAACGGAATAACGCGCCCTTTTTGTTTTCACACAAGCCGTCACCAGTCAACCCATTTGTCGGTTTTCTTTACGCTCTCTGGCCAGCAACAATCTATTCACCCATGACCCATTTTGACACACCCTCAAATCACCAAAATCCTCAAAAACCCCAGCAATTGCTGCAATTTGCGACCGATTGCTGCCTCTTGCCGACAAAACCATGAACACCAAAACATTCCGCAAACCCCGCCTCCTACGACCGCCATCATCTCATCGCTCCCTTTCAACGATTCGCTCTATTTTCTCTTTTTCAACTCTATTTCCCGCTCCAGGCCAACCGGACCAAAACACCCGGCCGTGAAAAGATTCCCGTTGAATGACGGGGCCTGTTGGCTACCATCTTATGGCTTGGGCCGTTCAGAAGTGCTGATCCCGGCAGTCCGTGCGAAATCTGGTCAAACTTTGGATTCTTGCCTCCGTTGCGTGTGTCGCGGGCGGCTGGGTTCTGTCCGCCTTCCAACAACTTGGCGGCCCCGGCTACCTTGTCTTTTGCGGGTTGGCGGCAATCGGCATTGCTTTTTGGTGGCACCAACTGCCAAAAACCGCCCCTACCGGCGGACACCGCCCCAGGCTCAGGGCAGTGATGTCGAAGTTGCGCCGCCGTTTCCGGCGTCCCTTGCCATTGATGTTTGCTTTGACCGCCGCTTTCGCCGCTTTGGGCGGAGCGATTTACTCCCCCAATAATTACGACCATCTGACCTATCGCTTCCCACGCATGCTCCATTGGTGGAGCCAATCCGGCTGGCATTGGATTGGGACTCCGGTTCCCGCCATGAATCGCAGCGGAGCCGACTTTGAATGGCTGATGATGCCCTCCCTGGTTCTTCTGCAAAGCGATCGCCTTTTCTTCTTGATCAACATTTCCGCCTTCTTGTTGATGCCCGGTTTGCTCTTTACCACCTTTGTCGCCGCGGGCGTGTCTAAACGAGTGGCTTGGTCGTGGATGTGGCTCCTGCCTCTGGGCTTTTGCTTTGTCATGGAGGCCGGAAGCGTCGGCAACGATTTGATGCCGGTCATTTTTGTGCTGGCGGCCATCGATTTCTCTTTCCAGGCCCGGCTAACGGCCTCCGTCGTGGATTTGAGATTCGCTTCGCTGGCGGCCGGACTGGCGACCGGGGTGAAAGCGGCCAATTTGCCCTTGCTCCTCCCCATCGCCTGCGCCGCCTGGCCGGCATGGCGTTTGGTGCGGCGCGGCGTCGTCTTGAATGCCCTGACGATCCTTCTCACCCTGTTGGTTTCATTCCTTCCCATGGCCTTGCTCAACCAGCACTTTGCCGGTCATTGGGCCGGAGACCCCCACAATCTGGAGCAGATGACCGTTCAAAGGCCTTTGAGTGGCATCATTGGCAATACTCTGCAATTGACCGAGCAAACCCTCCTGCCCCCCATTTTCCCAAACGCCCATTCTGTCTCGACCAGACTTTGGAATCTTTTCCCGGAGCATTTCCGCGCCGCTCTCCAACGCGACTTTCCCAAACTGTCGTGGCGAATGAACGAACTGCCTCAGGAGGAAAGCGCCGGCGTGGGATTGGGCCTGGCGATCATGGCCGCCGCGGCGATCGCCGTGGCTCTGCTGCCATCAAGACGCCGGCCCGCTTCGCCAAAGCCCCCGGCCGGTTGGTCCGGCTTGGCCATTGGCGCCGCGGCCTGGATCGCATTGCTGGTGTATATGATGAAAATCGGCGCCGAGGCGACGGGCCGTTTGGTGGCGGCCTATTATCCACTACTGCTCCTGCCGGTCCTCCTCCATCCCGCCCAACAGGCCCTGGTCCGCCGAGGTTGGTGGCGCTCGCTCGCCCTGTTGGCCGGTGTCGCCGCGCTCATGGCTTTGGCCCTGACTCCTTCACGCCCCCTTTGGCCGGCCCAGTCGTTGTTGGAGGCGGCGGGGCGCAAATTCCCGCAAAGTCAGCAGTTGGCGCGCGCCAGGACTGTCTATTTCGTTTACGGGCATCGCGGCGATCTCTTTGCCGGCATTCGCGCCCATCTCCCCGCCTCCGCGTCGGTTGTCGGTTTTATCGGAGACTGCGACGACCCCGAAAGTTCCCTGTGGCGTCCGTACGGCTCCCGTCGAATTGTCGATCTGACCGGCCAGGAGCGATTTCAACCGCCAGATCTCTCCTGGGTGGTTGTCAAAAACAGCATTCTGGGCAACCAGCCCGACTCCTTTGGCCGATGGCTCAATCAGACGGGCGGGAGCCTTGACGATCAGGAGGAGGTTATCGAACTGGTAAATGCGGGACCGGAGAAATGGAGTCTGGTTCACTTCCCGCACCCACCGGATCCACCGGCGAAACCCTTCCGTTGAGGGCTTGCGCTTTGGTAGCGCGACCGTCCCGGTCGCCGTGGCCGGCGTCTCGCCGGCCACATTCCTCGCCCTATCAATATGCATTCCCATGTCCTTTCCAGATGCACCCTACCGTTAATTTGTCATTTTTGCCTGTTGACTTACCGCCGTCCTTTGGTAGGGTCATCGCTCCTTGGAAAAGGACTGATGAAGACATATTTGCCGAAAAATCACTTGAAGCTGCGCAAATGGCACGTGGTGGACGCCGACGGCGCCATTCTGGGGCGGCTGGCCGTCCAGGTCGCCAACATCTTGCGCGGCAAAAACAAGCCCGTCTTTACCCCGCACTTTGACACCGGCGATTTTGTCGTCGTTATCAACGCCGAAAAGGTGCGCCTCACCGGAAAAAAGGAAACCGACAAGAAGTTTATGTCCTATTCCGGTTGGAAGGGCGGCGAGAAATACTCCTCCGTGGCCCACGTCCGTGCCCACCACCCCGAAAAGCTCATCACCCACGCCGTCCGCGGCATGGTCCCAAAAAACCGCCTCGGCCGCGTCCTGATGACCAAACTCAAAGTTTACAAAGGCAGCCAGCATCCCCACGCCGCGCAGCAACCCGCCGTCCTGGCCCCAGCCCATTAACCCGCCGCAATTTTACCTCTATGGCAGACATTAAAGAATTCCTTGGCACCGGACGGCGCAAAACCGCCGTCGCCCGCGTCCGCCTCGCGGCCGGCTCCGGCAAAATTGTCATCAACGGCCGCCCTTTCGAGAATTATTTCCCCACCGACACCTTGCGCACAATGGCCACCACGCCGCTGGCGGTGACGGAAAGCGTCGCCAAGTATGACATTCGCGTCAACGTCGAAGGCGGCGGTCCCTCCGGCCAGGCCGGAGCCATGCGCCACGGCATCGCCAGGGCCTTGCTCCGCGTCGATGCCGCCTTGCGTCCGACCCTCAAATCCGCCGGCCTGCTGACCCGCGATCCGCGCATGAGGGAACGCGAGAAGTATGGCCAGCCCGGCGCCCGCAAACGCTTCCAGTACAGCAAGCGTTAATCCGAACGGTCGGTCATTGGAAGTTTGTAAATAGTATTGACGCAGCCTCCGCGCCGGTGTGTGAGGTTGCGCAAGTGCCTGGAATCCGGCTCCCTATTCGCCCTCGAATGTAACCAAAATGTAACACGCCCGCCTTGGTTTCGTTTCCGGGTTGCTTTTTAATGCCCCAATCAGATGCGAGCTATCAACCAAACCATCGCCGGTGCTTTGGGCTTCATTTCGATGGCAGTGCCAGCCGCCTTCAGCGCTGACTTGACCGTTTCCTCGTTTTCCTCCTTTGCGGGTCAGACAAATATTCTCTTGCAGGCCACCGGCAACGTCATCTTCACCGGCGGTTCCCTGAGTCTTCCCGCTCTTCCCTCTGGCGCTTCCACCGGCCAGCTCTCGGTTCAAGCTGCAAACGACATCCTCATTCAGAACGGGACCAGCCTCTCGGCCGGGCAAGGCTGGTCGGTTTCGTTTCTGGCTGGCGCGAATCTCAATGTGCCCGGCACAGTATCTCCCGGTGTCGGCAATATCACACTTGAAGGCTCGGCCTCGCTCGCCTCCGATAACGGCCCTATTTCGTTGCTCGCTGGAAACAGTGTGGCCGTTGGGACGGGCTTTGTTCACACCACCGGCGGCGGCGGCATCAACGTCACCACGGAGCTCGGTGACGTGAATTCCGGGACAAGCACATCGGGGTTCAATTATTTGACTACGGCGCCATACTGTACTCCTTCACCGACTCTGGGCGGAATCAGCACCGCCGCCGGCGGGGACGTTAACATAACAGCCGCCGGCAACGCCACCAGCTACTTTCCGATTGGGACCGGGGCTTCCGGCGACGCCGGGACTGGGGCGTTTGGCTCCCAGCCGGGCAATGTGACAATTCAAGCCGGCGCCAGTGTCTTTGGACATTTCGTTGTGGTCAATGGCACCGGCACGATTACGGCCGGCCAGGGTGATATCGGCAACTCTTCACAGAATGTGGCCTTAAGTCTTGTCGCAGGCTCTTGGAGCTTGAACGCCCCGAATGGCGACGTTTATTTGCAGGAAGTCCGCAATCCCAACGGCGTTTTCAACACCACCGGCAGACCCAATTCCGGCGGAAATCACCTTTTCAATTATGATCCGAACGCATCGGTTTTTCTCGCCGCTGGCGATGGGGTTTATTTGACAGGATTCAATCGTCCCAGGACAAGCGACGCGGTTAATTTGCCTGTGCTTTTGCCGCCAACCTTGAACATCACAGCCGGTGTGGGCGGTGTGAATCTCGAAAACAACGCCACCTTGTTTCCGTCCCCCGACGGAGACCTTCAGTTGACCACCACCAATGGAGGAGCATTCGCCGGCGTCGGCTCCGGATCCGCCACGCTGCTGATGTCCGACAGCGCCCAAACTCATTGGTTCGTCGCTTCTTCCGGCCCGCAGCCTTTCAGCGCCTCTGACCACGCCGCCGTGCCGGTGGAATTGACGAACGTAAATCCGGCGAGCATTGATATTGACGGGGGCATGACCAACGTGGTCGTGCAGACCTCCAAGCAAACGCAGATCACGGTGGAGGGTGATATGAACGGATGTGGTTTCTCCGGCCAAAACCTTAGTTCCAACGATGTTACATCCTTGTCTGCAATTGGCGACATTCTGAACAATTCTCCCGCTGCGGGTTACGTCATAAATGGCCCCGGCACATTGAATGTCACCGCTCAGAACCTTGCCATCGGGGGTTCCGCCGGCATTGAGTCCGTTGGTCCGCTTAACAACCACGCCCTGGCGCCCCTGGCCTTATCCAGCGCTGACATTCACGTCAGTCTTTCCGGCAATCTTGACATGCCGGGCGCGGCAATTTCTTCGATCGCCGGCGGCAGCATCTCTGTAAACGCTCAAGGTTACATCGATCTGGGCTCGACCAATTTCCCACCCACGAACAACGTCACACGCGGCATTTTCACTTCCCTCAAGGCCGATGTTTCCGTCATCGCCGGCGGCGATATCAATCTCAATGGTTCACGCATTGCCGCTTACGACGGGGGCAACATTCTGCTCGGTTCAGTTTACGGCAACATTGATGCCAGCGACTCCGGCACAAATTGGATGACCGTCACGGAGGTCTTTGGTGATCCGGTGCAGACCTCGACGGCCGTCATTTACGGCAATGGGCTTCTCGCCTCCACATTCCCGACCTCGGCCCAAATCGTCGGCAACATCACGGCTCTTGCCGCGCACGACATCCTTCTCGGCTGCGGTGCCATAACTCAACTGCCTTTGAACGGCTCGTCTCGTGGCGCACCCACGATAACTCTTCAAGCCGGCGGAGAGGTAGAAGTGATGGCGATATCGACCAATTGCATATCTGTTGACGGTGCCGACATTGTCAATATCCTCGCCACTGCGCCGGTCTTTCTCAGCGCCCAGGTCAACACCACCAACCTGACTGCGGTCGCGGGTACTAACATTCAACTCACTGTCACCGCTGCCGGCCTGGCCCCTCTCACTTGCCAATGGTTCAAAAATGGCTCGCCTCTCCCCGGCGACACGGATGTCTCCCTTTCCCTGACAAACATCGACCGCACAGACGCAGGCACCTACTCCATCGTGATCTCAAACATTGTCGGTGCCGTTACTAACGACATCGACCTCCAGGTCCTCGTGCCGCAACGGCTAAGTATTTCCTTTGCGCAAACCAACCAAATCCTCTCCGTTTCCTTCGCCGACGCCGATGGCGGACAACTCTCCGCCCAGGATATTTCAAGCTTCGTGATCCAAACCAGCACGGACCTCGTTGATTGGACTGTCACAAATCTGCCCGTCTCCACCAATGCCAGCGGCGGGCTGTCGTTTGACCTGCCCGCCTCGCCGGGTTTGACCTGCGACTTCTACCGAATCCTGTCACAGTAATCGCGCGGAAAACACCGCTGCCCACAGTATATCCGCACAGCGGAAACGGATTAACGGTTGCCCTCGCCATTCGCAGGGGAAAGGCCCGTCAAAATAAGGGACGGAAAAAAGTCGTCATTTTCTCAAAAAATCCGTTGACACGCCCCCAAAAGTGTATCAGTGTATTAGTACATAGTGCAGTTGCGTGTTTCAACGGCTGACGGCGTGCCGATCTATCAGCAGATCGTTGCACAGGTGAAATATCTTGTCGCGGGCGGCCGGCTCAAGCCGGGCGCCAGCGTCCCGCCCATCCGCGTGCTCGCCGAGCAGTTGCGGATCAATCCGAACACCGTCGCGCGCGCCTATATCGAGCTGGAGCGCGAGGGCATCTTCGCCATGCGGCAGGGCTTTGGCACCACGGTGGCCGAGGTCAAATCGCCGCTGCCGCGAAAGGAGAAACTCAAAATCCTGGCGCGGACCGCGGACGCGCTGCTCGCCGACGCGCGGCACCTCAACATCCCCCTGGAGGATGTCGTCGATCTGCTGCGCGAACGTGAAGCCGTCATGCAACCGGACTCATTCAAATGAAAACTCCTTCTCCTTCGTCCGCCGAGGCGGTCGTGGCCGTGACCGGCTTGTCGCGGCATTTCGGAGCAAAAGCCGCCCTCAACGACGTGACCGTTTATATTCCGCGCGGCAGCGTCCTGGGGTTGGTGGGCGAGAACGGCGCTGGCAAGACCACCCTCATCAAACATCTGCTGGGCATGCTTAAGGCACAGGCAGGCTCCGTCCGCGTATTCGGACGCGACCCGGTCGCCGATCCCGTGGGCGTCTTGGGCCGTGTGGGTTATTTGTCGGAACGGCGCGACCTGCCAGCCTGGATGCGAGTCGATGAGTTCATGCGCTATACCCAGGCATTCTATCCGGCGTGGGATGAGCAGTATGCCGGGCAGCTCTTGGAGCAATTCCAACTCGACCCGGCGCAAAAAATCAAAACCCTCTCGCAAGGCCAGCAGGCCAAGATCGGTTTGCTCACCTCTCTGGCGCACCGGCCCGAACTGTTGATTTTGGATGAACCCAGCTCCGGCTTGGACCCCGTCGTTCGCCGGGACATTCTGGAGGCGATCATTCGCATGGTGGCCGAGGAAGGGCGCACCGTCTTGTTTTCGTCTCATCTGCTCGACGAAGTCGAACGGGTCGCCGATTACGTCGTCATGCTCCAGCGTGGACGCGTCGTATTGAATGGTCGGACCGATGAGGTGCGGCACGATCATATTTTAGCGGTCTTGGCGTTTGCCGAACCGCCGGAGACGGCGCCAGTTCTGGCCGGCGCGCATGCCGTCGCGGGGTATGGCTCCGAATGGCGCGTGTTGTTTGGCGGCTCCCATCTCGAACTGGAAACGGCGGCGACACTGATCGGCGCCCGCGTGGTCGAGGAACGGACCCCCACACTGGATGAGATCCTGGTGGCGCGGGCCGGTGGAAAGGGGAGTTGACTTATGACTGTCGGCAGACTTGCCTGGCGGACCCCCACTGGCGCGATGCTCTGGGAAATCTGGGGCCGTCACAAATTGAGCTTCCTGGGGCAGGGTATCGCTTTGGCCGCAAGCGTGTTCTTGGTCCACTGGAAGGATAACGGCGCGTCCCAAAGTCTTGGGGACGTGCTCGGTTTTGTTGCCTTCGTCTGCTTCATTGGAGCTAACTGTCATTTACTGGTCTGTTTCGGTTACGTCGAAATTGACGCGGGGAGAGTTCAGTTTGGCTTTCCGGGCCGGCTGCTGTTCAAGCCCGTCAGCACAGGCCGTCTCGCCCTGGTGCCGATGCTCTTCGGGGGCGCAACCACAGTGACGCTCTTTGCCGCGTGGGCGGAATTGGTCTTGCGACACTTGGTGAGCTTCTCCGCATCCGATCTGCTTTGGATCATCTCGGTGCTTTTGTCCTTTTTTTGGTGGATGCAGACCCTCGCTTGGAGCCTTCCCTCATTTAAATGCAAAGTGTTTCTCGTTCTTATCGTGGCTGTAATTCATTTTGTGGTCTGGTGCATCCCGCGGATGCCCAGGAGTGTTTCTCCAGGGTGGCAATGGCCAATTCTTACTGTCCTGCTGGGATTCACCGTGCCGGCCAGTTGGATCGGGCTGAAATTGATGCGGCAGGGAACCTGGGAAGGCCCGTCCCGGATTTCCGCTCTTTGGCGCCAATTGAGGCGTCCATCGGCACGGACTCGGCGCAAGAAGTTTGGTTCCCCGTTCGGGGCGCAATTCTGGCTCGAAATGCACAGGCAGGGATGGTTGCTGCCGGGTATCTGCGGCGGGATGACATTCTTGATTTTTCCGCTCATTTTAAAATGTTTCCAATGGGCGGGTGCGGACACATTCCCACCGGAGGTAATGCCAGGCATGTTGGTCCTGCCCCTCATGCTTTCGGTTTTGCTGACTCCCGCGCTGGCAAGGTTTGATTCATTCCATTCAGCGAACGAACTGCCGGTTTACATCGCCGTTCGGCCCGTGACCAATGGCGGCTTTGTGATGGCGAAACTGGCGATGGCTTTGACGACGAGTGCCTTGACCTGGTTGGTCACGGTCGCCTCAGCTTGTTTCTGGCTGGCGCTTATGGAAAAAGGCGCTCTTTTCTCAAAAGCCGGGTTGGTCACGCCGTACGGGACTGTGAGCTACACCACCGGATGCGTGCCGGCGTTGTTGCTGCTGGTGATTTGGACATGGAAGAATCTGGTGGCAGGAATTGGGGCTGGATTGACCGGACGGCCCTGGATTGCCGGAGTGTCGGTTTATTTGAGAATCGTGTTCCTCTCGGGGCTGGTCATGCTGTTTGATACTGCGAGGAGCAACGTCATTTTCAGGGAGGCCCTGCTACATTGGTTGCCCGCAATTCTGACCGCGTGTCTGACGGCGAAACTCGCCTTCTCCATTGCTGCATTCGCCTGGGGATTGCGTCGCAATGCGATCACATCTTGCGCGGTCGGTTGGATTCTCGGTGGCTGGCTGATGTGCGGCCTTTTCGTGGCCGGCTGCGCGGGCCATGTTTGCAACGCGATCAACAAGCCGCACCTGTGGATTTGGATCGCTCTGGCCGGATTCCTCGTTCTTCCGCTTGCTGATTTGGCCATCGCACCGTTGGCGCTGGCCTGGAATCGCCACCGTTGAGCGGAAAACGGCCATTGATTGGGCCAACCGACTTCTCGCGGATCATCCTCAACCTCAATTCAAACAACATCATCCCATGCGACTATTATCCATCCTCTTTCTCTTCGTAGCGCAACTAGCCGTCGCAGTTCCAACCACCCAACCAGCGGCGGCGTCGGATTTTGCTCAAAAGGCTGATGACTACATGAAAGCTGAATTGAAGGCCGGGCGGTTTACAGGCTCGGTGATGCTCGCCAGGTCCAACCAGATCGTGTTCATGAGGGGTTACGGTTTAGCCAACCGCGAACTGGATGTCCCCAATGCTCCGAACACCAAGTTCCGCCTGGCTTCCCTCACCAAGCAGTTCACCGCCCTGTGCATCCTGATCCTCCAGGATCAAGGCAAACTGAACGTGGACGACCCCATCTCCAAATTCCTGCCCGACTGTCCGGCGGCGTGGTCGAATATCAAGATTCGGCACCTGCTCACCCACACATCGGGCATTCCCGACTACACAAAATTCCCCGGCTACATTTCGACGATGATGCTGCCGTCTCCGCCGGAAAAAATGATGAAGAGCCTTCGAGACAAACCCCTTGATTTTGAACCGGGCGACCGCTTCGCTTACAGCAACTCGGGTTACATTCTGCTGGGTTACATCGTGGAGAAAGCTTCGGGCCAGACTTACGAGCAATTCATGCAACAGTCCGTTTTCAAGCCGCTCGGCATGAACGACAGTGGCTGCGATCGTTTCGAGACGATTCTGCCTCATCGAGCCACGGGCTATACGTGTCCGCCAGACGGAGACACCTGGGTCAATTCGGCTTACATCGATAGGACCTTTCCGCAGGGAGACGGAACCTTGTATTCAACTGTCGAAGATTTCTTCCGCTGGTATCAGTGCTGGCGCGAGCAAAAGCTCATTTCCGCGGAATCGTGGAAAACCATGACCACTCCGGCCAAGGAACATTACGGGTTCGGAATCGTGGTGGCGGAAAACTTTGACCAAAAAGAGCTGGCCCATGATGGCCGTGATCCCGGCTTTGTCTCTGCAATGGCATGGTTTCCATCCTCGGATATCTTCGTGGCAGCTTTCGCCAATTCCGATTCGGCCAATTCAGGTCAAGTAGCTCGCAATTTGGTGGCCCTGCTTCTGGATAAACCCTTATACCTTCCGAAAGAGAAAACCGCCATCAAGCTGGAAGCCAGCCAACTGGAGCCTTTCGTCGGCCGCTATAGAATGGTGGAGAAACCGGACGTCCTATGTCTCGTAACTCAAAGCGGTGACCGCTTATTCCTCCAAGCCACCGGGGGGCCTAAGTTCGAAATCCTTCCCGAGTCGCCGACCAACTTCTTCTTGAAGCCTCTGCCGTCTATCCAAGTGACCTTTTGGAAGGACGCCTCTGGCAAGGTTTCCCGCCTGGTCTCCAGGGAGGCGCATGAGAGCGCCGGCCACGAGGCCAAACGCCTCAACGATGGCGATGCCGGCAATTAGATGCTCAGCCGTCAACAACCCCGGCAATGCCATCTGCGACCAGCCATACAGAGCAGTCCATTGGATGGACTACACGGCGCGCACCGCCGGCCCGATCTTCTCCCTCGCCCCGCGACGAAAGAGCGGGGAGAGGGTTGGGGTGAGGGGTTGCCACCTGTCGCCTATCTTGCGGACTCCGCCATAAGTGGGGCAATGTCATTTGTTGAACCGAAAGTTCACCACGTCGTAGTCCTGCATGACGTAGGTCTTTAGCTCCAGTCGCTGCTTTCCCGCCCGCTTGGCCTGCGTCTCCCCGCCCGCTGCGGCGAAGTCGGCAAAGCTGATGATTTCGGCCCGAATGAACCCCTTCTGAATGTCGGTATGGACCGCCCCGGCGGCCTCCCACGCGGTGAGGCCGGCGCGAATCGGCCAGGCCCGGTTCTCCTTTCCTCCTACGGTCAGGAAACAGATGTAGCCGCCTTCCTTCAACGCCCTGATCCAAAGGGTGTCCGGCGCGGCCAGTTCCGCTTCGTCGGCCACCACCACCGGCCGATTGGTGAGAAAATTGTGCGCGGAAATCGCTCCCAATTCGTCGCTCGTCAATCCCATGGCGCAGACAGCCTTCTCGCTGATCAGGCCCTCGGCCAGCTTTTGCAGCACCGCTTTCTCGGCATCGCCAGGCTCGCGGCTGAGACGGGTCTCGACGAAATCCAGGTCCTTCATCAACAGGTCGCTCAAGGTGGAGCGCGATGTGAGAATGGCGTCGCAAGTCGCCATTTCCTTCTCCTGCAGAACGTCCACCTGCGCGTAGATTTTCTTCTGCGCCTCGACCATCTTGTCGGCCTGGTCCAGCCGCGGGTCCTTGACGTTATGTTTTCCGATGGGAATGCCGGTGATGCCAAAGAGGCAAATCTTCATTCGCCCTGCTTAGTCCGCCATTGGCGCAAGGTCAAGGTTGGAATCGCGGCATTCGACGCCGGAAGGGAACAAACCCGGCCACCTGCGAGGCTCTTACAGACACGATCCGCCGCCCGGCAGTCGGACGCGCAGAAAATTCAGCCGCTTGTCCACCGGTAGAGCAAGACGGCGGCGAATCAACTCCACAAGCGCCCGGTCGCTTTCTTTGCGGAGCGCAGCCAGCGCTTTCTCACGATTGTGTTTTGGTCTTTTCACGCAATGTCGCCTCCAGCGCCTGCAGCACCGCCTGGTCCCGCGGTCGCCCCGCCGCGCGCTTGCTGGCGATATCTATACTAACCAAGTCCGCCTTAAATTGCCACTTCCAAACATCTGGTTTTTAACGTTTTTTTAACGATTTGGCGCGGCATTTTGATTTCTCCCCCGCCAGGGACGATGGCATTGTGCCCCAACTGAGCGGCGCCACATCCGCGCCGGAAACTCAAAACTATATGCATGACGTGGTCTATATCGCCGTAATGATCGCTTTCTTTATGCTCGCCGCGCTTTATGTGCGCGCCTGCGAAAAACTCTAGGACCTTAAATCTATGTGGGACCTCATTGTCGGAATCGTATCGCTGCTGCTGTTTGTCTATCTGCTCGTGGCCATGCTTCGGCCCGAAAAATTTTAAGGCCCTGCCATGAATAATCCACTTGATTGGGCGCAATTGGCCTGTTTTGTCGGTTTGGTGGCGTTGGTCACCAAACCAATGGGACTCTATCTGTGCCAGGTGCTGGAGGCCGGAGGGAAGACCTGGCTGGATCCAATCATCGGGCCGTTGGAGCGTCTGACTTATCGGTTGATGGGGGTCGAGCCGAATCGGGAACAGCCTTGGACCCAATACGCTTTGGCGATGCTCCTGTTCAGCCTGGTGAGTTGTGTGTTCACCTACGTCATTCTGCGCTGCCAGCAATGGCACGGGATGCTTCTCAATCCCCAGGGTTTTGGCGCGCTCAGCCCTGATTTGGCCTTCAACACCGCCACCAGCTTCACCACCAACACCAATTGGCAAAGCTATTCCGGCGAGTCCACGATGTCTTACCTGTCGCAGATGGTGGCGCTGGTCATTCATAATTTCGGCTCGGCCGCCACGGGCATCGCGCTGGCCGCCGCGTTGGTGCGGGCAATCGCTCGCAGTTCGGCCAAGACAATCGGCAACTTCTGGGTCGATCTGGTCCGCATCACCTATTACCTGCTCATTCCAATCTGTGTCGTCTTCGCCGTTTTCCTGGTCTCTCAGGGGATGATCCAGAACTTCAAGCCTTACACCAAAGCGTCCCTGCTCGAACCGCTCAAGATCCAGGTCGAGAAGAAAAACGACAAAGGCGAGACGGTCAAAGGACCCGACGGCAAAGCCGTGATGGAGGAGCAGACCATCACCGACCAATCCATTCCCCAAGGGCCGATGGCGTCGCAAGTCGCCATCAAGATGCTGGGCACCAACGGCGGCGGTTACACCAACGCCAACGCGGCCTTTCCGTTCGAGAATCCAACCCCTCTCTCCAATCTGATCCAGATGCTCTCCATTTTCGCCATCGGCAGCGGCCTGACTTACTATCTGGGCAGGCAGACCAAAAACCAGGCCCACGGTTGGTCGGTCTGGACCGCCATGATGGTGTTGTTTTTGGCGGGCTGCTTTCTTTGCTGGTGGGCTGAGGCCCGCGGCAATCCCATTCATCAGCATTTGGGCGTCGCCATGGCCGGCGGCAATATGGAAGGCAAGGAAGTCCGCTTTGGAATTTTTAATTCCGCCCTCTTTGCCACCGTCACAACAGATGCTTCCTGCGGCGCGGTCAACTCGATGCACGATTCCTTCACCGCCCTCGGTGGATTTGTCCCTCTGTTTAACATCCAACTGGGCGAAATAATCATTGGCGGCGTCGGGGCGGGCCTTTACGGCATGTTGGTCTTCGTTGTCCTGGCCGTGTTCATCGCCGGCCTGATGGTGGGTCGGACCCCGGAGTACCTGGGCAAAAAAATCCAGTCCTATGATGTGAAAATGTCCATGCTCGCACTGCTCGTGCTGGCGTTGTCCATTTTGGGTTTCGCGGCCTGGGCCTCGGTCGCCAAATGGGGATTGGACGGCTTGAACAACAGCGGGCCGCACGGGTTGAGCGAAATCCTCTACGCCTTCAGTTCGGCCAACGGCAACAACGGCAGCGCCTTTGCCGGACTGAACGCCAACACGCCATGGTACAACACCACCATTGGACTTGCCATGCTCATAGGGCGGTTTCTGATGATTGTGCCTATTATGGGTCTGGCGGGTTCGTTGGCCGCCAAGAAAATTTCGCCCCCCAGTGCCGGCACCTTCCCGGTTTCCGGCGCCACCTTCGTCGTCTTGCTGCTGGGGACCGTCCTGCTGGTGGGGGCGCTGAACTTCCTGCCGGCCCTGACCCTGGGGCCGATCGTCGAGCATTTTCTGACGCTCAAGGGAACCTTGTATTGATTTTATGAAGCACAAAGCTCCATCTCTTTTTGACTGGGACATTGTCGGGCCGGCCCTGATCAACGCCTGCAAGAAACTCGACCCGCGGCTCATGCTCAAAAACCCCGTCATGTTTGTGACCATGGTGGGCGCGGCGCTCACCACCGTCGGCATCTTTACCGGAAAACCCTCCGACCGCGGTTTCATCTTCCAACTGGCCCTCTGGCTCTGGTTCACCGTCCTGTTCGCCAATTTTGCCGAGGCGGTGGCCGAAGGCCGCGGCAAGGCCCAAGCCGAAAGCCTCCGCAGAAGCCGAAAGGAAACCATCGCTCGCCGTCTGCGCAATAAACGCGAGGAAAAAGTTCCCGCGGCCGATCTGCAAAAGGGCGACCTCGTGGTCTGCGAGGCCGGAGACGTCATTCCCGGCGACGGCGACATCATTGAAGGCATCGCCAGCGTCGATGAAGCCGCTATCACCGGCGAATCGGCGCCGGTCATTCGCGAGAGCGGCGGCGACCGGTGCGCGGTCACGGGCGGCACCCGCGTGTTGAGCGACCGCATCGTCATCCAGATTACCTCCGAAAAAGGCAACACTTTCCTGGATCGCATGATCGCCATGGTCGAGGGCGCCCGGCGGCAGAAAACACCCAATGAAATCGCGCTCACCATCCTCCTCTCGGCTTTGACCCTGATCTTCCTTTTGGTCTGCGTGACGTTGAAACCGTTTGGTATTTATTCAGCGGCGGACTTCTCGGTTCCAGTGCTCGTCGCCCTGCTGGTTTGCCTGATCCCCACGACCATCGGCGGCTTGCTGAGCGCCATCGGCATCAGCGGCATCGACCGGCTGGTCCGCCGCAACGTTTTGGCCATGAGCGGTCGCGCCGTTGAAGCCGCCGGCGACGTCGATGTTTTGCTGCTGGACAAAACCGGCACCATCACCCTGGGCAACCGCATGGCCACAGAGTTCCTTCCCGCCCCCGGCGTCAAGCCCGAGCGATTGGCCGATGCGGCCCAATTGGCCTCGCTGGCCGATGAAACCCCGGAGGGGCGCTCCATCGTCGTGCTGGCCAAGGAAAAATTCAACCTCCGTGGCCGCGAGATGGCCCAAACCCAGGCACGCTTTATTCCCTTCACTGCTCAGACTCGCATGAGCGGGGTGGACTTTCCGACGGTGGACGGCCAGCCGGCCCGCAGCATTCGCAAGGGCGCCTCCGAGGCCATTTCCGTCTATGTGGACCAAGCCGGCGGCAAGTTTCCCCAGCCCGTTTCCGCCGCCGTCGAGAGTATTTCCCGCTCCGGCGGCACGCCCTTGGTTGTCGCCGAAGGCCGTGACGTGCTGGGCGTCGTGCAACTTAAGGACGTGGTCAAGGGCGGCATCAAGGAACGCTTCTCCCAACTGCGCAAAATGGGCATTCGCACGGTGATGATCACCGGCGACAACCAACTGACCGCCGCCGCCATCGCCGCGGAGGCCGGGGTGGACGATTTCATGGCCCAAGCCACGCCGGAACAGAAACTCAAACGCATCCGCGAAGAACAAGCCGCCGGCCACCTGGTGGCCATGACCGGCGACGGCACCAACGACGCCCCCGCACTGGCCCAGGCGGACGTCGGCGTGGCCATGAACACCGGCACCCAGGCGGCCCGCGAGGCGGGCAACATGGTCGATCTGGACAGCAATCCCACGAAGCTCATCGAGATCGTGGAAATCGGCAAACAACTGCTCATTACTCGCGGTTCGCTCACCACTTTCAGCATCGCTAACGATGTCGCCAAGTATTTCGCCATCATTCCCGCCATGCTCATGGGGACCTTTCCCGCCATCGCCCCGCTCAACGTCATGTCTCTGCACAGCCCCACCAGCGCGATCTTGAGCGCCGTCATCTTCAACGCGCTCATCATTATCGCGCTCATCCCGCTGGCACTGCGCGGGGTCGTTTACAAGCCCATTGGCGCGCTGGCCATCTTGCAGCGCAACCTGCTCATATACGGATTGGGCGGTGTGATCATCCCCTTCGTTGGCATCAAAGCCATCGACCTGCTCATCACCGCCATGAACCTGGTCTAATGTTATGAAGGACTTCTTTGCCGAAATTCGCGGAGCCGTGATGGCCACTCTCATCCTGGCTGTGGTCTGTTGCGGGATTTATCCGCTGGTCGTCTATGGACTGGCCCGTGCTTTTTTTGCCGACAAGGCCAATGGTAGTCTTATTGTTGACGCAAAGGGCGCCGTGCGCGGCTCCGCGCTCATCGGCCAGCCGTTCAGCACGGACAAGTATTTCCATCCTCGCCCCTCGACCGCCGGCAACGGCTATGATCCCACCAGCTCCGGCGGCAGTAACCTCGGCCCCACTTCCAAAAAGCTCGCCGACTCCATCGCGCAGAACATCGCCGATTACCGCTCGCAAAACGGCCTGGACACCAACGCACCGGTTCCGGCCGATGCCGTCACAGCTTCCGCCAGCGGGTTGGACCCCCACATCAGCGTCGCCAACGCCGCTTTGCAAGCGCCGCGGGTTGCCAAGGCCCGCGGCCTGCCGGTGGACCAGGTGCGCGCCCTCGTCGCCCAATATACCGATAAGCGAGACCTCGGTTTTCTGGGCGACGCGGGCGTCAACGTCCTGCGCCTGAATCTGGCGCTGGATGAGACACCGGCTGCGGGCAATGCCTCCAAGTGATCATTTGGGCACGTAGAACCTGGCCTCAAAATCCGGTTTATAGTTTGACAGCACGTAGTTGTAGATTTCCGGCGCAAAACGCCGTATGTCCGGGTCGGGGAAGATCAATGCCACGGCCGGCGGGTCGCGCTGGGCTTCCTGAATAAAGACGAGGCGCTCTTCCTCCGTCTGGTCTCCCGGCCATAAGTAGTTCCAGCGGGTTGGGTCGCGCCGCTCGCACAAAAAGTAGTACATAGGCTCGTACGGCAGGCAGAGGATCGAACGGTCGGGCGGCGCTTTCTTCTGTATGTTTCGGACAAATCTCATCAACTTTGCCGCCTCCGGACAATTGATGCCGCCCCGCTCCAGAGCCACCTTGTCCTGCGGCGAAAAATCCCGCATCAGCACCGGTTTTGTCACCCAGAGGAAACACGCCAAAAAGGCCGCCGCCAGGACGGACAACGCAGTTTTGGCGGATCGTTGCCAGGACATGCCGTCCAACAGCGCGCCCCACCCCCAGGCGCACAGAATGAAAAACGGCGGCAAAACGGTCAAAAGATGGTAATAATCCGAGCGCGTCAGCCCCTGGCAGTAAAAAAGGGCCGACCATGTCAAGATGAACAGGAGGCGGGCCTCGCCCCATTGGCAGCCATTCCGCCGGATTTGTTTCCAGAGCCACAGCGCCACCAGCACGCCAATCAGAGGCAGCACAGAGTAGGGGGCCACACTCGCGTTTACCGCCAATGGCATCCCTGACCGGATCAGCGGGAAGGGCAGGGCGCTGGTTTTGGAGTACGTCGTGAGCGGGAAGACAACCAGTTGCCGGAACATCTCCGGCCACGCCCCCGCAGCCCCCCACCAAACCACCAACGGCAACAGTCCGCCCGCCATTCCGCCCAGCCACATTCCAAAAACGCGGCCCAACGCCCCCCGCGAAACCAGCCCGGCCTTCGCCCACCGCGCCACCGCCGTGTAAAGCAAAATGGACAGTGCCAGATACAGCCCCTGGTCATGCCGCAGCAGAATGGACACCGCTGTCATCACTCCCGCCACCAACGCCAGCCGGGGCCGCGTCGTTTCTCCTAGCGCCCGCAGATACAGGAGCACCGCCACCGCCGTCGCCGCAATCCCCTGCCAGATCGCCAGAGGGACAAAACGGACATAAGGCAGACCCAAAAACAGGGACGGGATCGCCGCCGCCAGCGACAAAGTCGGCCCGGCCATCTGGCGCGTGATTCCATAAATGAGCAGAGGAAGAGCCACGTAAATGCCCAATCCGAGTATCCGCAGCGACGCCAGCGACGTCCCGAACAATTTGAACATCGCCGCCGCGGTGTAAAAGGACAACGGCGGCTGCAGTGTGACGAAGTCGCGATTGGGCATTTGCCCCTCCATCACGCGCACGGTCCCGTAAGCCAGGCAACCTTCATCCGAGTAATCAATGCCGAAACGGAAGCGAGGCAATCCGATCCCCAGGCATAGGGCCAGCAAAAGCGCCATGCAGACCAAGTCGTCCACCGTTCGACTTCTGGCGCTTGGCATGTCGGCCATCATACACAGGTTCGCGCAACGGTCAAACCGATCACTTCGGCAGATAGACAGACGGCCATCCGTCTTTGGCGTCCTTCCGATATCCCGCTTTCACGTAGTCAAGTATTTCCGGCGCGAAGCGGCCAATGTCCGGCTCGGCGAATATCAACACCACCGCCGGCGGATCGCGCCGGGCCTGCTCGATCAACGCGCGGCGCTCCTCCGCCGTCTGGTCCCCCGGCCACAAGTAATTCCAGCGGGTCGGATTGCGCCGCTCGCACAGAAAGTAGTACATGGGCTGATACGGCAGGCACAGTATCGAACGGTCGGCGGGCGCGTTGCCCTGCACGTACCGCACAAACTCCGCCAACGCGCCCGCGCCCCGCATACGGACGCCGGCCCGATGCAAGTCCACCATGTCCTGCGGCGTCTGTTCTTCCATAAACACCGGCTTGGTCACCCATAGAAAACAGACCGCAATGGCCGCCGCCAGGACGGACAGCGCGGTTTTGCCCGCTTGAGCGTCACCGAGCATTTCCATGACCGCGTTCCACCCGCAGGCGCATAAAATGAAAAACGGAACCAGCGCGATCAAAAGGTGGTGCAAATCCGAGCGCGTCAGCGCCTGGCAATAAAAAAAAGCCGACCATGTCAAGATGAACACAATGCGGGCCTCGCGCCATTGGCAGCCGTTCCGCCGGATTTGTTTCCAGAGCCACAGCGCCACCAGAATGCCAACCAGTGGCGGAAGATAGCAGAGGGCCGCGCTGGCATTTTGCGCCAACGGCATCCGCGACCGAAACGCAGGGAAGGGGAGCGCGCTGGTTTTGGGGTAGGTGGTCAGCGGGAAAACGACCAGTTGTCGGAACATCTCCGGCCACGCCCCCGCAACCCCCCACCAAACAGCGAAGGGCAATAGTCCGGCCGCCAGTCCTGCCAGCCACAATCCAAAAGCGCGCCCCAACGCCGCCCGCGATACAAGCCCGGCCTTGGTCCGCCACAACACTGCCGTGTAAAGCAAAATGGAGAATGCCAGATACAATCCTTGGTCTTGCCGCAACAACATGGACGCCGCCGTCATCACCCCCGCCGCCAACGCCAGCCAGGGCCGCCTCGCCCCCTCCACCGCCCGCATATAGAGGAGCACAGCCACCGCCGTCGCCGCAATCCCTTGCCAGATCGCGTAAGGGACAAAGTTGAAGTACGCCAGGCCAAGAAAGAGCGACGGAATGGCGGCTGCCAGCGACCAAACTGGCCCGGCCATCTTGCGCGTGATCCCATAAACCAGCAAAGGAAGAGCGACGTAAATGCCCAATCCCAGAATCCGTAGCGACGCCAGCGAGGTTCCGAACAATTTGAACATGGCCGCCGCGGTGTAATACGACAATGGCGGCTGCAACGTTACGAAGTCGCGATTAGGCATTTGCCCCTCCATCACGCGCACGGCTCCGTACGCCAGGCAACCCTCATCCGAGTAATCAATCCCGAATCGGTAGCGGGGCAATCCCACTCCCAGGCCAAGTGCGATCAAAAGCACGATGCAGACCACATCGTCCACCATTCGACTGCTGGCGCTCCGCACGCCCGCCATCTTATGCGGCGCAAACGGCCAGTCAAGCCGCACCCCGCGTCCGGCGGCAACCGGAAAGGTGAATTTCGCTTTTTTTTGGGTGCCTCTTATGTGGAGTGCGGTGGCATAGCTAGCGGCGACACCGCTTTCGACTTTACAGAGGTGCCTGGAAATTCCAAGGCGGCGAAAAACCACACTAAATCAAAGCGGCGTCGCGCCCGTGTTCCCTCTTGCCGCCGCGGTCCATATCAAACCGCCCCTCGCGCCAGCAAGTCGAAAAAACAAGATGCGCCCAACTGGAATTGGAAGGGCCTTGCAATGAGGCTAAAAGTGTGGGATTAACCCACTGTGAAGTTAGTCGCTGATGAAAGAGGCAGGCTGACGAGCGCGGAATTGTTCCACCCAGGCACGGCATTCAACGCCCAAAAACTCCCCGATGGCAGCATCCGGATTGTGGAGTTGGTCGAAAAAGGTGTTCCGGTCGTTGCGCCGGTCCGCACTAAGGAGGGCTTTCTTATGTTGCCGGTGAAGCTAAGTCGAAAAGCCGTGGCGGCGGCTATTCGCGCGGATCGCGATTCCCGATGAAGGCGTAGCATGCAATTGCCGCTGAAAAATCCAGGGCTTCCCACTTGCTGACGGCCGACGAGAACGATTTTGAATCACTCACGGATTCGGTGAAGATCGAACAGATATGATCAACTCCCATGACAGGCCCCTATGAGTGGTCAAAGCGCAATGCAGACCAAATCTTCCGCCATTACTGCTTCAAATCCCTTCGCCCCTTGCCTGCCTTCTTGAATTCGCCCTGCGATTACAAAAATCCGTCAAGAATAGGCTTGCAAAAACCCGGAGTCGGCCCATAACTATCCCCAAAGGAGTCCACAAACCCAAATGACTAAGCTCCTCTGCTTCGGCATATTATTGACGGTAGGCGCAACGCATGGCCAGAGTACAACCGCTAAGAACTCCATTCCCTGGAGCCAAATCGGCGCCAATGCCGGCGTCGATTACAACGGCGACGGCCTGGCGGTCACGCCGACCGAATCCGGCGCGCGCCTCCATTGCGTCTTCCAACGCCTCGATGGCGAGGCCACGCACGAGGGCTTGTGGTTGGCCTCTACCGTCACCGACACGGTAAGCGACCGCTTCCGCATCACAGCGATGGCGGTGGGGCGTATTGCGGATGGACTCCTCACCCCATGCCTCTCCCCATCCGATGGGGAGAGGGTGGCCGACAGGCCGGGAGAGGGGCAACTCCCGCGCACCGGCAGCATATCCGTTACAGGCCAGACGGTGCGTTTCAGCCGCCCGGGTCTGACGGAAGAATACTCCGTGAGCATGGACGGCATGCGCCAGGATTTCATCGTGGAAGAATCGTTTGGTAGGGCGAGGCTCCAGCCGAGCCGCCCCTCCCGCCAATCCGCCGGAGATCTCGTCGTGAGACTGGTCGTGAGCGGTGCAACGGTTGAATCGGCTGCCTACGGGGCGCGATTGGTGCTGGAGCATTCCGGGCGCAAGATCGCCTACAGCCGCCTGCGCGTCACCGATGCGACGGGCAAACAGTTGCCGGCGCGCATTGAGGTCTGTCCAGCGGACGGGGCGCCGGGTCTGACATCCTGGAGCGAGAGCCGCTGTTTATTTGAACCATCGAGCTTCTTCACGCCAGTTGTCACAGAAGCCCAAGGGGCTTTGGCTGTGGTGGTCGATGATGCCGATGCGGTTTATCCAGTGCGAATTGACCCGACGTTCAGCGATGCCAACTGGGTCAGCATGGGTGGTGTTCCTGGCGCAAACGGTGTCGTTTTTGCATCGGTGGTAGATGCTTCGGGCAATCTTTACATTGGCGGAGAGTTCACTGTGGCCGGTGACACTGTTGCGAACTATGTGGCCAAATGGAACGGGAGCAGTTGGTCGGCTCTGGGGTCGGGGATGAACGGCTACGGTGTCTCTGCGCTGGCGGTGTCCGGCGGCACGTTGTATGCCGGAGGCGATTTCACAATGGCGGGCGATGCCACCAATGCCAATTACATCGCGCAATGGAACGGTACCAGTTGGTCGGCGCTCGGTTCGGGGATGAACGGCTATGTCAATGCGCTGGCGGTGTCCGGCGGCACGTTGTACGCGGGAGGCAATTTCACAACGGCCGGCGATGCCAC
>JBEKSF010000032.1:0-47264 GCA_049517295.1 Verrucomicrobiota bacterium | reverse complement strand
TTCGACACCGCCACATTGTCAACCGCTTTGCCGGTCGCCGTAATGACGGCGTTGCTGACGTTTTCCTCGAGGGTGGGATAAGCGACCGTCAGCGTCGGGGGCTTGATGTCGTGGAAATTAGCCGTGAAGACCAGGTTCGACTCCATGAGGAATTTAAGAGTGGCGCCGTTTGTGGTAATGCTGCCGGTCCAGTTGGTGAAAGCGAAGCCGCTGGCGGCCCTGGCCGTCATGCTGTAGGGTTTGCCAATCTGCAACATCGCTCCGTTGTAGTCCGGGCTGACGGTGCCGGAGCCGTTGATGCTGACGCTCAGCGGGGCGCTGACGATATAAATGAATTTCACTGTGTTGGTCAGAGAACAGACGCCACCTGTGTTGACTGCCCATGCTTGAAGAGTGTTGGTGCCGGGCGCCAGTTCCAGGCCGGCGGCGGACCAATTGGTCCAGTTGTTGGTGCTCGTTGCGACATACTGGCCGGTGCCGTTGACAACGCAATGCACAGCGACCACCCCCACTTTGTCGGCCGCCTTGCCGGTCGCGGTGAAGAGGGCGTTGCTGACCAGCAAATTGGCTGTGGGTGAAATCAAGGTTATGGTCGGCCTGTTCGTTTCCAAGAATGCGCCAACGGCCGTGGTCGTTTGATCATAGAAAATGGCGACTGTCTGATTGGACGGCGCCTCAAAACCGAGAATTGTCTTGAACGAAACCAGATGATTGCCGATCAACAGATTGGTCAACGTCACACCGCTTTTATAAAATTGGCCGCCATCCAGATTCCACTGCGCTCCGCCGGTTGCGGCGGCGGGCGGCGTCAGGGTGACTTTCAAGGCGCCGGTTTGTTGAACATAACTACCGGTGATGGTGGTGGTCTGGTTGCTGGCGATATTGACCTCCTGATTGGCGGGGCTGTTCCAGCCCGTGAGCGGCGTGAAACTGACGGTATAGGGGCCGACGACCAAGTTTGTGAGCGTTGCGCCGCTGGTTTCCAGCGCGCCGCCATCGAGTTGCCAGAAGGCCCTGCCTGTGACGGAGGGTGGACTGATCGTCACGCGCAAAGAGCCGGTGGCGAAAGGCTGGTAAGTGACAGAGACAGTTGTGGTCTTGCCGACACGAATAGTCACCGGCTGATTTGTAGGTATGATAAAGCCCGTGGCACTCGAGAACGACAGGTCGTGATCTCCGGCGGGAAGACCGCAGAGGGTGGCGCCGTTGGTTTGCCAATCCCCACCGTCAACCTGCCAGGTGGCGCCGTTGGCAACGGCATTGGTCGGATCGATCGTGACAGTAAGGCAGCCGTTGGTGTCGGCGAGATAGACGGCATCGGCCGTAGTGTTGGTTGAAAGCTCGAATTGGTTGGTAGTCAGATCACTCTGGAGAGGCACGCCGTTGAGGACCCAGTGATCGAATAAATAGTTTGTCCCCTTGTAAATGGCAGTTGGCGGGGCAATCAATGTTACATATCCGGGAGGCATGTCCTCGCTGTAGGGCGTTTTTCCGGACTGATCCAAGAGCGGATTGCAATTGGGGATGTCCGAGCCGTTGATTTGCACATTAGGGATGGTGCTTGTGACCGTCACGCCAGGCTGTTTCACGTAAACGGCGGTTGCGGTGGCGCTGCCTGTCATGTAGATCCAGATTCCATTACATTGGGTATATGATTGCTGGGCGCCGCCGCCAAGGTCCCAGTGATCAAACCAATACGCTCCGCCGGTCCCGCCGGCACCCCACGGCGCTTCCAATTCGAGAGGTTGGATAAACGGGATTGTCTCCTGGACGGAAAAAGGCGGCGTGCCGGAAACGTCTCCGAAGATGCTCACGCCGCTGACTTCAGCGGGGCTTACCGATACGCTCAAGGTGGCGGTTTGGGCGTTCGACAAGGTGGGGAACAGGGCAAGTGATAAGAGGAGAACCAGCTTCATGAGTCTAGAATGCATAGGCATTTCCCTGATGGTCGTATCGGAAGGGTGGTCCGTCAATCCACCATATTTGCTGGCGGGCAAACAAAATAAGTCGAATAAATGCGTCGCGGAGCGGCGGCGGCGCTAGGGTTTCTTGCGGAAGATGTCGGAGGCGTCGAGGGCGTTCATCGAAACCAGGTCCACGCTTTCCTGGGGAGCGCGTTGTTGGGCCCGTTGCAGTTGCTCGGCAATCCGCCGGATGGTCGAGGCCGCGTAATACCTGACGACGCCCACGCTCAGGTCGGCCTTGAAAATGACGACGAGGAGGACGTTTTCATCGATATTGCAAAAGAGCAGGCTGTAGCGCTTGCCCTGCTGGTAGATGGAGGTGAAATCGGCTTCGCCCAAGACACTTGCAATGGCCTGTGTGGCGCAAAAGGAGCCGGCCGCCAGCGCCGCAATGGTGGTCGTGTCGAACCTGTCGGCAGCGCCGCGCTGGCTGATGAGAGGGCCGCCCTTGTCGATGACGAGCGCGGCATCGGCCTCGCTTCTGTCGAGCAACTCGTCCAGGGCGGCGTCGAAGAGCAGCACATCTTCTTCAATGAGCGGCGGGAGGCCGGGCATATCAAAGGGTCTTTCGGGAGCTTTCGTTGATGAATTTATTGAGCAACAGGCGCGTGATCATGTTGAGCGGCTCGAACACGCCCTCGCACCGGCAGGCGACCCCCGGGAAGGAGGGGACCTGGACGTCGCGGTTGTTGAGCAGGAATTCCATGTACTCGATGGGCGCGGCGTTGGGGAGGTCGCGCTTGTTGTATTGGAGAACGTAGGGGATATCGGCGATGTTGAGTTTGAGGGTTTTAAGGTTGTCCTCCAGATTCTGAAAGCTCTCGACGTTTTCGGCCATCTTGTCGTATTGGGAATCGGCGACAAAGACGATGCCGTCCACCCCGCGGAGGACCAGTTGGCGGGTGGTGTTGTAAATGACCTGGCCGGGGACGGTGTAGAGTTGGAATTTGGTTTTGAAGCCTTTGATGGCCATGGCTTCGATGGGGAGGAAATCAAAAAAGAGGGTGCGGTCGGAGCTGGTGGCCAAGGAGACGAGCTTGCCCTTTTCGCGGACGTTTTGGACGTTGGAGTGGACCTGTTCGAGGTTGGTCGTCTTGCCGCCTTTGCCCGGGCCGTAATAGACGACTTTGACCTGCAATTCCTTGGTGGCTTGATTAATGATGGCCATAAAAATCGGGGCTTAAACTTCAACTCAATGTATTATTATATTTGACTTTGTTTGGCCAGTTCGGCGGCAACCCGCAGGAGGACCTGCTGGGGCAGGGCTTCTCCGGGCTTGCCCAGAACGGCCAGATAGAGCGTGCCCGCCTTGAACAGCGCGCAGGCCGCCGAGCCGGCATTGAGGGTCAGCGAATGGAGCGACCCAAGCTGGACTTCGGTAGCAAAACCGGCCATGCGCCCGAAGATCTGCGGTGAAAACGCGGCCACCGTTTCGCCTTTGACCGGCGCCGTAGCGTGGCCGGCCACCAACAGCCCATCGCCGCTGGCAATGACAGCCCCGGCCACGCCGGGCAGAGCGGTGATGGCTTGCGCAATGTCCGGCGGCGTCCATTCCGATTTTGACAGTTTGCCGAAAATCTCGCCCAAGACGTTGGGCGCATGCGCGGGTTTTAGCGGCTGAGACGGCGCCGTAGCGGGAGCCGGGCCGGCGGCCGGCGCGGCAGGCCCCGCGGGCGCGGCTTGTTTGCCCAGGGGCGCGAAGAGGTCTGGGATGTCCTCGCCAAGGGTGGTTCTTTTCCGCGCTGGCGCGGCGCGGTGCCTGGCCAGGAAGAGCGGCGCGATGACGTTGAGCGGCAATTCCACCTGGGTCTCCGCCTGGGCTGAGCGGCCAGCCAGCGGCGGGGTGAACCAAGCGCGCAATTCGCCCCACTTGAATTGGACGCGGCCAAGTTTCATCGCCGCTTCCAGCCGGTGCATTGGAATGGTCACCGACGCGCGGGCCAGGTTGAACTGTTCAACTTCCCGGCGGATGGCCTCCGGCCACGCGGCGCACACGTTTCCAATGACGACGGTCAGCGGGTCGGCCGCCGACGTTGGAGCGGCGACGGGCGCAACGGGCGCGGCAGAGGCCGGCGCGGGTGATGCCGGCCGTGCCGTGGCAAACGGCAACGGCACACGCGCGGGGGGGGGCTGCGCGGCGGGCAGCGGCACAATTGACGGCGCCGGTTTGAAAGGCGCCGCCGGCGGCGTGACCGGGACAGCGGGTTTTGGAGAGGCAGAGGGAGAGGGCGGCTTGGGCGGCGGCGGAGCGGGCGGTTTGGGCGCAACAGACGCCGGAGCCGACGCGGCAGGGGCCGGCGGATTGGGCGCGGCCGCAGGCGCTTTTGGCTGCGGGGTTGGGCGCGCCGGCGTCACGACGGCGCGACCAGGCTGGCCTTTTGCGCCAAACACCCCGGTTATTTCGTCGGGCACTTTCACCCGTTTTTGATCGGTGCGCCGGGGGAGTGCGGTCGGGCCAATCGCCGCCAGGATCTGCTGGAGCGGCAAGTCGATCAACGAGTCGTCCTGGTTGGAGTCGTCGGAGAAGGTGCCGGCCGGGGCGCCTTGGCGCAGTTGACCAAAAGGGATTCTGATGGCGCCGGAGCGAATCTGCTCCCAAACGACGTTGACGGGAACCTGGAAAGTTCCACCCGGGCGCGAAGCCACCAGGGGCGCGAGGGTGCCGGGGAGCATCGACAGAATGTCATTCAACGGCAATTGGATGGTGTCGCCGGTTGCCAACGGCACGGCCGCGACAGTTGCGGCGGTTGCCGTGGCCGGGGGCCTGGCAGCAGTTGCTCGCGCTGGCGGTGGCGCCGCGGGCGTCGAACGGGCCGGCTTCGAAAACAGTTTTTTGAAAGCGCCGAACATGAATCGTCCTTGGCGCCATACTGCCAGAGTCGAAGGCGGTTAGTCGATAGGAATTTGCGGCGAATTTTCTCCCGCTCAGTCCACCTTTATTTTTTTTCGAGATGCGCCCGAAGGCGCGCGCTGTTATCTCGGTTGGGGCGCCGCCAGCAAGCCCTGGATTTCCCCGGCGGTGAATTGTTGGCGGGGCGCAAAATCAGGCCCATTCATGTAGTCCAGCAAACTGCGCCGCATCTGGCGGGAGACGGGATCGTCGGCCCCTTGAGTCAAGTCGAAGCCGCAGATAACCAACCTGCCCGTTCCGACCCTGGCCTCCGCCACCAGGGCCAAGGGGCGGGCCGTGACCCAGTCGTCGATCACGCGGACAATCGGCTCGGTCTGGCGCGGCAACAGGTCCAGGCGCAAAGCCCCGGCGCGATGGATCAAGTACCACCATTGCCAGTCGCTGTGAAAGTCGGTGGGGAATTGGGCCAGCGCCGGATGTTTGGGATCGCACAGGATGCCCAGCGTCGTGGGCGGCTGGCGTCCCGTCCAGGCGGTGTTCCAGAAGATGGTGGAGAAGCCCAATTTGACCGGGGCGGCATCGAAGTTGCGCACCCGTGGGCCGGGAATTGTCAAGAGGACTTTTCCGCCGGCCTGCAATTGCGCCCGCGCCGCCGGGTCAAAACGCGAGGTCACCAAAATGTCCGGCGGGGCCGGGGCGGGAGGGTTCGGCGGATAGACCCAGAGGCTCCAGTCGTTCTGGAAACCGGCCACCGCGACCCCCAGGCGGCAATGGACCGGCGCGGGTACATTTTTCAAATCGACGTCGATGGCGCCGAGGGATATGCCATTGTCAACAGGAATATCTTTGGCCGGCAGTTCTCCTTGGGCCAAAACCTGGCCGGCTTCGGCCGTTAATTTCCAGCGCATCGCTGCCCGGCGGATGGGTTTCGGGCCAAAATTGGCCACTTCGAGCGAGGCGGTCAATTGTTCATCGGTAGTAAAGACGCGCCTGGGCAAACGCGCCAGCGGCACGGTGCGGTTGCAGAAACGGCTGTATTCGCCGGCCGTGACGTATCCTTTGTCATCCCAGAACGGATCGAGGACGCCGACCAGCGCGGTGCCCTGGCCGGGGAAATCATGCAAATCGAGCAACTCGAATCCACCCATGCCGGGGGTGCGCAAGGCCGATTCGATGTCTTCCTTGTAACAGAGGGTTTGCAATTTGCCCGAGGCAAGGAGGAATTGGCGGGCCAAAGGGGCCATTCCATGGGCATCGAGGGCATCGCGGAAAATCTCAAAATTCCTTGGCTTTAGATAGCCTGTGTATTTGGGGATTTCGTCGAAATTGGGATAGACGCACCACTGGCCGATCTCGTGGCTGATTACCGGGACCGTTCGGCGATCAATGTAGTCGCGGTAATCGGTGGAGGTTTCGGGGGGAGTGGAGTTGATGCGGGACTTGAGGCCGGCGCCCCAGGCCTGGATGCGGGGGCCGGGATCGACATGGAATTGGTTGGCGGGCAGTTGCGGCCAACCCGAGCCGGCGGTCCATAAACGGCGGGAATCCATAGCCTTGAAATGTTCGACGAACTTCGCCAGGTAGGCCGAGGCTTGATCTCCCCCCGGTTCGTTGCCGTAAGGCATCAAGAGAAAGGAGGGGTGATTGCCATAGGCTTTGAGAATGCGGCTGGTTTCCTCATAGACCCATTGGTCCACGGGCTTGCCGTCGCCGATTGTTGTTGACTGATTGGCCCAGCAGGTTTCCACCTGAAAGTAGAAGCCCATCTCATCGCCGGCGATGAACGCGGCCTCGGGAGGACAATACGAATGAAAGCGCAGCAAGTTCAGCCCGTGCGCCCGCGCGACCCGCAGAACGCGCTTCCATTCTCCAACCTCGGTCGGCGGATGACCGGTCTTTGGGAAAATGCAGCATTCCAGCGTGCCGCGAATAAAGGACTTGCGCCCGTTGACGAGAAACTGCGTGCCCTGGGTGGAAATCTCGCGCATCCCGAAAGTGACCGCGCGAGTCGCTCCGTCCAAGGTCGCCGCAAGGCTGTAGAGGGCGGGATTAAACTCGTCCCACGTTTCAAAGTCCGCGCCGAGTGGAATTTCGGTTTCAAACTGCGCTCCATCGGCGGTTTGGACTTCAAGTGTCTTGTCCGCCACGGTTTTTCCGCGGCGCCGGACCGCCAAAGCAATGCTCGCGGCGCGGTTGTCGCCAGAATGATTGCCCAAGCGGCCCTTGACAGTGATGGAGCGGGTCGCCAGGTGCGGATAAACCTGCAAATCATCCAACCACACCAGGGGAGTGGAATGGAGTTCAATCCGGCCGACAATGCCGTTCCAATTGCCTTGGGTGTGATCGCTGATGCAATGGGAGTTTTCGCCAACATCGACAATCCGGCGGTTGTCCACGCGGATGCTCACGGTATGGCGGCCGGGCGTCAATTGGCCCAAGTCGTATTCGTGGGGCGTCGCCAGGCTGTCGTTGGTCCCGATGAGCCGTCCATCAAGCCAGACCCGCGTCTCCCAGTGTGGCCGTTCCAGAAACAGAACTGCCCGGCGCGCTTTCCATTGAGCGGGCACGTTGATCTGGCGCTCGAACCACGCCACGCCGGCGTAGTATTTTTCGGGCTGGAGCCAGAAGGGAACCCGCACGTGGCCGGGCTGCCGTTCCGGGGCAAAATCGGGCGAATCAAAAAACGAGCGATCTACAATGCCGCCCGTCCAAGGCGTGTCGATGCTGACGTCATCGCCGATTCCTTGCTCGGGAAGCGACCCTGGCAGGCGGATTTCATGCGCCAGCTTGCGGTCAAACCATTTGTCGGCGATGCCGCTGTCGGCGCGGTCCAGTTCAAACGCCCACTTGCCGGCCAGGGAAATCGCATCGCTGGAGGCGAAAGCCGCCGGCGCGACAAGCAAAAGGAGCAGGAAGCAAATCGGTTTCATTGAAGGTAAAGATGCTGCGGCGCCATGCGCAAATTAGTTGGCTCGAGTCGGATCAACAATCCGTCCCATGAACAGGATGCCGCCACTGGCGCAGTCCCGAATCAAAAACAAAAACGGGTGATCAGCTATGAACCGGTCAGCCGCTGATTTGGTTTTGACGCGGCCCGCTGTAACCATGGCCGCTTCTGTTCCTTGTTCGTTTACTTCTACAAAGGCCTGCTGCAGCGCTTTGGAAAGGTAAAGCCACTTTGTGCCGTCCATGCCGGAGAAATCCGCGCCGCCGCCAAATGCCAGGCGAACGCCGAGGGACTGCAGCGCCGGTTTTAGGTCGAAACTTTGGACCGTCTTGAACCGGGGCAAGCTCACCCACACATCATGTTCCCGGGCTGTATTCAATTTGCCGAGCCATTGGCGAAGGTTCTGCTCTGTCAACTGCTGTTCGAGTGCCGGCAATCCGTCCACGTCCTGTGGCAGGAAAATCACCATCGACAAATCGCCGCCGAAGTAAGGCAGTTCGATGATTTGCATGGAGATGGAATCGCCCATCCAGTCGAACAGCGAAGCCAGCTTGCAATTGCACTTCTGATGCATCATTTGCGCGGTGACGTCCTGGTTGGTTCCAACGTGAAACTGGGCGGGCTTGGTGTCTCCTGGCTTAAATTGCGTCCGCCACCGGCCCTTGAAATAAATCGCGTTGCAAAGCACAAGGGTGGTGTCCGGCCCGAAATGGCTCGGCTGGACAACATGCGTGATCTTTCCATCGGTGCTCCTCGCGGCCCACGCGTTGATCTCGTCGCTGACGGTCTTGGGCGCGGCCGCGAAATCAACCGACCGGGCCTCCGCCCTGTAATCGCTGGCAAGCACGCGCAGAAATGCCGTTGTGAACGGGTATCGCTTCTGACACCAGAGAGAACTGCTGACCTGGAGGGTGATGCGATTGGGCCGCTCCAGTTTTGCAAGGCGCGCCACCAATTCGCCAAAAGCGGGATGCAATTTGTCGGGAGGCAGACTGAAGTGCAACGCGTTGGTCATTTCCGCTTCCGTTTGTCCGCGCGCCCCGGCGCAGGTCATCGCCAGTGCGGCTGAGACGCTATAAGGCGAAAAGATCAGGTTTCCCGGCTGCGCCGGAAGGTGGCGGTAAAGATCCAAGGCGAAAACACTGTTGGAAGCAATGAGCGATTGCGCGTCGCCCGTAGGCGTGAATGACCTCGGAAGCGATTCGTAACTGCCCACCGCCTTCATCGCCAGAAACTCCGCCATGACCGCCCCCAATGACCCCGCCACGATGGCTCCCAACGCCAACTGCAAAAACCGCCGACGCTTTTGATCGAAAAAGGATGGCAGCAGAATGAACACCAGATAGGCGGCGCACGCCCAAAACAACGGTGCCACAACCAGCACCAGGATGTCATCGACGTCCCCAAGGCGATCCGCCAGCCAGAGGGCAGGGGCATGAATTCGCACAAAGAATGAGTTCCAATCCTCAGCGAACGCCGAGTCGGCAGGCAGCAGCCATAGCGGCAGAAGCAACACCAACTCGAATACAATTCCAATGAGCAGCGGCAGCTTCCACTGGCGTGGCAGAAACCAAGTTGTTTGGGTTTTCATTTTGGCTCCTTCCACGGTGAGCCTTCCATAAGTCCCGCCGGCTGTCAATCTAAACCGTGAAGCTTCGTCAGGAAGCCGCACCTTTCGCGCAGGGCAAACACCTACGCGCAAATTCCCGGCGATGCCGCCCACTGACGGGGCTTACCATTCGTTTGGGTTCGGGTTTTACAACGATGCCGCGCCTACGGCGCTGGGCTTCAACATTGAAAATCGTGTTTGGGTTCGGGTTCTACAAATAGGCCGCACCTACGGCGCTTGGGTTCAACTTTGAAAACCTTGTTCACCCCATCCATGGACTGAATTGGAAAAGATTTGGCGGACGCGATAGTGTGGCGATAAGGTTCGCTGTTAGCGGGCGCCCATGCCGACGCTTTGGACGGTTTGGAAGAGCTTGCCCTCGGTCTTGATGCTTGGGGCGATGATGATTTCGGTCTCTTGAAATTCGCGGATGGTGGAGGCGCCGACACAGCCCATGCAGGTGGTGATCGCACCGACAAGATTCTGCGAGCCGTCGTCCACCGTGGCCGGGCCGTAGAGGATTTGTTTGAGGGAACCGCTGACGCCGACTTTGATGCGGGTGCCGCGGGGCAAATTGGCGTGCGGCGTGGCCATGCCCCAGTGATTGCCCTTGCCCGGCGCTTCCTGTGCGCGGGCGAAGGCGCTGCCGACCATGACGGCGTCGGAGCCGCAGGCCAGGGCTTTGCAAACGTCGCCGCCCTTGCTCATGCCGCCATCGGTGATGATGGGGACGTAGCGGCCAGTTAATTTGTGGTGATAGTCGCGGGCGGCGGCGCAATCGACAGTGGCGGTGACTTGGGGCACGCCCAGGCCCAGGACGCCGCGACTGGTGCAGGCGGCGCCCGGGCCGACGCCAACGAGCACGCCGGCCACGCCGCATTCCATCAATTGCAAGGTGACGCTGTAAGTGACGGCGTTGCCGATGATGACGGGAATGCGCATCGTGCGGCAGAAATCGGCGAGATCGAGGGACTTGTATTCGGTTGAAATATGTTTGACGGTGGAGACGGTGGATTGGACGACGAAAATGTCCGCCCCGGCCTCCTGGGCGATGCAGCCGTAATGGCCGGCTTTTTGCGGGATGGAGCTGACGGCGGCCAGCACGCCGGCGGCTTTCAATTCCTGGACGCGCCGGGCGATCAAATCCTCCTTGACCGGCTCGGTATAGATTTTCTGGATCATGGCGGTGACCTCTTCCTTGCCGGCTTTGACGACCTGCTGGAGGACATCCTCGGGATTGGCGTAACGGGTCTGGACGCCTTCGAGGTTGATCACGCCCAAGCCGCCGAGTTTGCCCATAGCGACGCAAAAGCGCACGTCGGTGACGCCGTCCATGGCGCTGGCGATAATGGGGATTTTCAGTTCGATGGCCGCGCCGTCCCTGCGCGGGATTTTGAAGGAAGTATCGACTTCGTTGGGGTTGATGGTGATTTCGCCCGGGACAAGGGCGATTTCGTCAAAACCGTAGGTGACGCGAGCTTTTCGGTTACGTCCGATCCACATTCCCATAGGTCAAATCAAGAATAAAAAGGTTAAACTGTATGTTGTCCGCAGAGAGCGGGAAATGCGGCTGGTTTGGCCATCCCGCTTTCAAAACTCGAACGGTTCGTTGAGCGTTCCACACTGCGCGCAGCGCGAACGATCCTCGTCCGCGTCGTCCGTATAGACCGATCCGCACCGCTCGCAGCGGAAGATGCGGTCCTGCTTGCGAGCCGGCCCAAAACGCCGGCTGCGAATTTCCGAGTATATGGCCAGAAGGGAAAGGGCCGCAAGCAAAGAAAGAACGTAGGCGCAAACCAGCTTCTCCGGAGACATGTCAAGGTTCTTTCATTTTTGCGGGGCGGCAGCGGGCAACTCGACCGTCTGCCAGTCAAAGACGGCCCGGCACCAGGTGATGGCCGGCGCGGCGGTTGATGGGCGGAAGCGCAAGGCGCGAGTCTTGGCCAGCGCGTCCTTGTCCGCGTCGGGCGATCCGCTGCGGAGGAGCAACCGGGCAGCGATGACATCGCCGGCTGGGTTGACGGCGATCTCGACGACCGAACTGGCCAACACTTGCGCGCTGGGCCATGCCGTCAGGAGGGGTGGCTGGCTCAACAGGCGTTCTCCCAGTGCGCCCTCGATATGAAACTCAGACCCGGCGCGGATTCTCTCCGGTGGCAGAAAGGCAGGAAGCGGTTCGACTTGAGCGGTGCGTTGTTCGGCCAGACCGAGAGGAAACGGTTCGCTGCCGGCGGGCAAGGCGATGAAGTTGGTTGCCAGTCTGGCGGGGTTGAGAGCCAGCCAGGAGGGCGGTTCCAAGGGATTGGAGGGCTGGTATTGCTCCGGGCGCTGGTCCATCCAGGCGCGGCTGGAAAACCCGTGGGGGCCCGGACCGGGAAAGACGGCAGGGTCACCGGCAAAAAACAGGCGCAACAACTCCTGCTCCGTCACCGGCCCGCTCAGCGCGCGGAAACGAATGGATGGCGCAGTGGCCTGCAAGGACGGTGGCTTGCGTCCGCCAAAAAGCATAATCAGCCCCACTTGCAAAACGAAGAGCACACCAACGACCGCGAGGAAACGCGACCGCGTCCAACCTGAAATGACACGTGGGGCGGGGCTCATGGGGTCGTACCGAAAACGGGCGGGCGCGCGCCGATCTGGACATCGCTCACGCCGGCTTTCTTGGCCAGCATGCACAGACGCATGATGACATCGTTCTCGACCGCTTTGTCCGCCCACAAGAGGATCGTGAGCTTTTTGGAAAGGCGCGCGGCGGCCCGCGCCCGCTCCCGGAGCGCGGTTTCCAATTCACCCTCCTGCACCAGCTTGTTCTGGTAAAAGCATTGGCCTCGAAAATTGACCGCCACGACCACCGCCGGGTTGTCTGTCCCCGCCAGATTGTCGGCCTGCGGCAGGTCGATTTGGAACAGCGCGCGGACCTGCTCGGCCAATTTGGGGTCCGCTCCCGGTTGGACATACAGATCGAAGGGAGCATGGCCGGGGGCCTTTTTCAAATCGGCCCGCAATTGCGGCCAGTCCACCGGCGGCCCGTTGGTTTTGCCGGCAAAGAGGATTTCGCCGGCGCGCGTGACGGTGATGGTTTGGGGGGTGGCGAGGGCTGGGTCATCCAGGCTGACGAGGACGCCCGGGGTGCGCAACAGGGCGCCGAGCAACATGAAGATGACCAGCAAAAACATCACTGCAGCCACCGGCGCGGCGTCCAGCGGCCCGTGGAAGATATTGGCTTTGCGGGCGAATCTCATGGCAGACGCGGCGCGGCCGATTCGGGGGCGGGGTTGGAAATGATGTTGAGAATCTCGCTGGAGATTTGCTCCATATCCAGAACAATGGCGTTGACGCGGCCGACCAGGTAGTTGTAAGCGGCGTAACTGGGAATGGAGACGGCCAGGCCCGCGGCGGTGCAAATCAGGGCCTGCCAGATGCCTTCGGAAAGCTGGCCGACAGAGGCGTTGAAACCGGCGGACTCGATGGCGCGAAAGACGGTGATGAAACCCAGAACGGTGCCCAGCAACCCGAGCAAGGGGGAGATTTGGGCGATGGTCGCCAGCAGATTGAGCTTCTCTTCCAAGCGGGGCACCTCCCAAGCCCCGGCATCCTCCAGCGCCTGGCGCACCGCATCGCGGCCCCGCTCGCGGTTGAGAATGGCGATCTTGACCAGGCGCGGGACCGGGCCGGGTGTGGCGTCGCATATCGCGACGGCTTCGACGATATTGTCGCGTTTGAGGACGTTGCGGACGCCGTTGAGGAATTCGGTCGAGTTGATTTGGTCGCGATGAAATTGGAGGAGGCGTTCGAGGAAAACGGCCAGGGCCACCGCGCTGGCGGCCACGATCACCCAAATCATCAACCCGCCTTGAGCCAGAAAGTGAGGCATGGCCAATGTATAATGCTTAAGTTTTTAACTTTAAACCCAAAACTTTCCCCTTATGCTCCAGGGTCATGCCGCGTCGGATCAAAGAACCCCCTCCGTGCTGGCGCAAAGAGATTGAGTCGGTACTCATCTCCCAGGAGCGCCTGGCCCGGCGCGTCCACGCCCTGGCGCGCGAAATTGAGAGCGACTTCGCCGGGCGCGATCTGGTCATCGTTGCGCTGCTTAACGGCACGGTGGTTTTCCTGGCCGATCTGCTGCGCCGTCTTTCGCTGCCGTTGCGGCTGGATTTTATCGGCGTGTCCAGTTACGGCGGGGGGACGGAATCGACGGACCTGGTGTTCACCAAGGAGTTGCGGCTGGACGTGGGGGGGCGCGACGTGCTGCTGGTGGACGATATTCTGGACACGGGCAAGACGCTGGCCCGGGTGACGGCGAAATTGCGCAAACTGGGGCCGCGCCAGATCCGAAGTTGCGTCCTGCTTGACAAACCTTCGCGGCGAGTGGAGAAGGTCACCGCCGATTACGTCGGGTTCACCATTCCCAATCACTTCGTGGTGGGATACGGGCTGGATTACGCCGAGCGGTATCGCAATCTGCCCTTTGTCGGCATCCTGCATCCGGAGATGTTCAAGCATCCGGATTTCATCCCGCTGTTATCTCCGAAAAAACGGCGTTTGCTGCAGGGCGTTGAGGATGAATTGGACGGCGACGGAGGCCAGGAGAAGGCCGAATAGGCGGGTGACCAATTTGAGGGCCAGCGGATTGAGATAGTGCGCCCCGCGCACCGCCAGCCATAGAATCCAGTAGGCCGCCACGCAGACGACGCCAATGCTCAGGAAAAGCGCGATGACCTCCGCCGCCCCCTTTGCTTCATTGAGCAAAATCAACGCGGTGGAAATGGCCCCCGGTCCCGCCAGCATCGGCACGCCCAGCGGGGTGATGGCGATGTCATCCTTGGCGGCGCCTTCGGCCACTTCCTCATCGGTTTCGCGCGCGGGCGAGCGGCGCGCGTAAAGCATATCCAGCGCGATGCGCAGCAGGAGAACGCTTCCGGCCAGTTGAAAGGCCGGCAGGGTGATGCCCATGATCTTAAAAATCCAGTTTCCGCCCGCGGCAAAAAGCGCAAGCACTCCGGCGGCCACCGAGCACGCCAGGCGCGCCATGCGCAGTTTGCCCTCCGGCGTGTCGCCGGGCGTCATGGCAATGAAAGCAGGCACAACCGCGATTGGGTCGAGGATGACGAAGAGCGAACTGAGCGCCAGCAGCGTGTATTCGGTCAGGCGCATGGATGTTCCAAAGCGGTCACACGCCACAACTATCCAAATGAGGGGAAGGTGACAAGGACGCTTTCATCCGTCATGGCCCAACTTCGATGTCACATTGGAAGGGCGTTATTGAGAGGCCTGCTTTTTGGAAAGATGTTGAGGCGAGGCGTCAGCTTTTTCCGGCGGCGTCTCTGGCGCCATACCGACATACAACCATATCCGGCCCCACACTGGAACTTTGTCGGTTGGGCGCGCCAGGATGGTGGTGTTCTTCGCGTCGGCTTTGTTCAATTTATCCAGTTCGGCCTGGAGAGCGGTCAGTTGGCGCTGTTGCTGTTGGACTTCCGCGTTGGCCTGCTTGGCGACTGCGTTTTGGGCCGCATAGCCCGAACTACGCCGTTTCATCGACTTGGCAATGGCGGCCTGGTTGGCGGCGTATTGGCGCTGGGATTCGATCTGCGACTGTAGATTGGTAATGCTATTGTGGAGCGAGTCCCTGCGCTGGATGAAATCCATCACGTCTTGCGGCATGGAGTTCATCGTGATGGTTTGTTCAGCCCCGGCAACCGAGACTTGGTACTGATACGGCTGCAGGACTTTCAAAACGTGGACTTTTACCGCGTCGCCGGTCGGGCCTTGGGAGCGAAAGAATTCCGCCAATTGGGCTTGCGCTTGACGCTGTTCCGCCAAGCGTTTATCGATTTCCGCCTGCTCGGCGGCGGCGGCGGCGGCCGGGTCAAAATGATATTTCTTTTGCAGCTCAACGGGAAGCTGGGAGAGGGGGATCTTTTTCCCGCCGCCATCGAAAAGGACGATGGCGTAAGACACTGTGACCCGGGTTATTTCGGCGTTGGTATAGCTTTGGCCGTCAAGGGTAGTCAGAACTGGAAACGAATCAACCGTATCCGCGGAACAAGCAGCGGCCGTCGCCAAGACCACAATCCAAATCCACACTCCTAGCATCGTAATACCTTACCGCGGCGAGGGTTCCAAGTCAATGGCGGCGTCTTAATTTGAAAGCTCTTTTGGCCATTGGGCGTCCAAACAGGCTGAACACTTGCACCATTTCGCCCGATTCGAAGTGTGGGGTGCAGCCCATAATGCTTCATGAAGCGCGAATAGTTCACGCCCCAACCGGACCCTCAACCCGGTTACAAAAGCACGGATGGATTGGAATGGGATTTTGAATCGAACGGCGGCATAATTGCAACATGATAAGCGAGCCTTTTGCACTTGATCAACAGGAGCACCGTTCATCATTGTCAAGTGTATGCCTGCCACTTTCGTGGACAGGCAGCGTGAAGAGGAGAGCGTTATGATCAAAGTCATCGACGTCAGTCATCATTACGGATTAAGGCCGGTGTTGAGCCATATCGATCTCGACATTCCGGATGGCAAGCTGATCGCAATCATGGGGCCGAACGGCGTCGGCAAGAGCACGCTGCTCGGCATCATCGCGGGACTCATCGCGCCGGCCAAAGGGAATGTCGAGATCAACGGTTTGCGGCGCCGCGCCAGCGAGGAGACAGAGTTGAAGATTCGCCGGCAAATGACCTTCCTGCCCGATCACCCGTGGCTGCCGGAGTTTCTGACTGCGCGCGAATGGCTGCTGGCTTTGGGGCAATTGTATGACATCGAGGCCGATCATTTAATGGATCATATCAACCGTCTGCTGGATCTCTTTGAACTGGCGGATAAAGGTGATGCACCCATTCGCACGTGCTCGAACGGGCAGAAGAAAAAGATCGCGATTTGCGGCGCGCTGGTGACAGAAGCCCCGGTCCTGGTTCTCGACGAACCATTTACCGGCGGTTTGGACCCTTCGGCGATTCTGGCATTGCGCCGGGTGCTGCAACGTCTGACTGATCGCTCGGACGTTACCGTGGTGTTGGCGTCGCAGATTCCGGAGATGGTCGAACTTCTGGCACATCGGATTGCCATTCTCAGCGGCACACACGTTGTTGCGTATGACACCTTGGACGGATTGCGGGCCAAAACAGGATGTGCTGGTTCGTTGCCCGAGGTGTTCGAGAAAATCGTGCATCCGCAGACGCTGGATCACATCGAAAAGTACTTCAGCCGCCCCAAGACATGAAACGTCCGCTGCAATTTCATTCCCAGGTTGTGTGGCCACCGTCCTGGATGATTGCGCTCTTTTGCATCATTTATGGAGTGTTGACGGGCGGTCTCTGCGTCATAGAACTGAGAATGGGGAACCCTCCCTTTGAAATCTCTGACATGCAGGAATTCAAGAACATACAGATGGTCATTTTGGGAGGCGCGGCTGTTGTTTATGCCGTTTATCGTCTTTCGCGATTTCACCCCGCCTGCAATTGGACGTATGCCGCGTGGCTAAGAGTGTCGCCGTGGACATCCCACAAGCCACTGCCTTTGGGGCCGGTTCATCCCGTTTGGCAGGATGCGGTTGTGATTGGCGTCCTCACGGCCATTGCGAAGTGGCATGCGCACGTAAACCCGGCCTTGCCCATTATCGCATTCGGACTGACCTACCTGGTTCTCATGACGATTCTGTTGGCGGCGACCCGCAGGTGGCCGTGGTTTTTGGCGCTGGGGTTCCTATGGCCGGCGCTCATGCTTCCGTGTGTGGCGGGGTGGCCGACGATTGTTCTCGGTGTGGCTCTGGTCTTGGTGATCTGGCAGGGACATCGAAGGAGTCTGCAGGCCTTTCCTTGGCCCTTTTTGAGCAACACCAATAGAATGAACACGGCGGCAGGCGGAAGATCCGGCTTGAACTTAGAGATGCGCCTGGACGGGTTGGGCAGCGAGCCTACTTACCTGGGGTGGCCGTATCTTGTGCTATCGCCAAAATTCAACCGTCGATCGATCCCGAGCTCAACGAGCTTCTTCATCAGCGTCCTTGCGGGCTGGTGGACATACTGCATAATTAAAAGTTCCGACATGGAATCGCTGCCTGGGCTGGTATTGACTTTTGCCTTGGTAGCCGCGCTGCTGCGCCTGATGATTTACTGCTCCAGCGTCGCGCCACCATTTAATATGTGGGGGCGGATCGCATCGGGGCGAATCGTTCTGACCGGATTTGACAAGGTTTTCTTGACGCCATTGGCAGTCGTGTTGATTGGTGTTGTCGGAGGAATGATCATTCGGCGTTCGGGTTCGTGGTATCCGGCTGTAGAATCCTGTGTCATTGCTCTCCTATTGTTTGTACTGTTCACGGGTGGACCGGCTCTTCGAAATTGGATTCTGACGGCCCAGCTTCGGTTCCGCCCGGTTCCCGCCTACAAGACCAACAATCAAATGCTGCGACGCGTTTGAGTCCTGCATAATGAGATTTGACACCCAAAGGAACACCTTGTTGTTGCGCGGGTTTGCAGAATTTCAAATTAAGACACCGCCAAGTCAATGGCCACGGTAATCCGACGGATCTCGCCGGTCCGGCCAAAGATGGCGCGGCTGGTGGCGTCGTCCAGGGCGGGTCCGGTTTGTTTGCGCGCGCCGTTTTTCGCGTGGACAACGATGCCCGGTTTGTCCGCGAGGCGATAGATGATCGGCGTCTGGCAATAAGTGAATGCCAGCGAACCGGCTGCCAGGCGCAATCGCTTCGCCTTTCCCGCAACGTCGTAATAGCACCACTGCGCGGGAAGGGCCAGGAATTGGTCTTGACGCAGAAGGCGCGGCTCGAAACAAAGGCGGCCCTCGCGCACCCGCACACCCAGTTCGCCCCAGCGGCAGAGGATGTCTTCCTTTACCTGGCCGGTCAGGCCGGGTTGGCGGGCGCCGCCGTGGCCCGGCGTGTGCGAATACGGGTCCATTGGAAAGGCGCCGTACTCGCGCGGGCTTTTTTGGTCGCCGATTCCCGCCCGGATCTCGTGGTAACAGTGCGCCAACTCCCGCACCAGCTTTTCCGGCGCGCCGCTTTCGGCGGCGCGCAAGCAGGATTCCTGTGCCGCCAGAAGCAGCTTGGAAACCATGTGCCAGTATATGCAGCCCAGGCCCTCGTAGCCGTAGAATGTCCCCGATCGACCGGTGAACGATTGATGATCGAAAAGCCGCTCGAATATATCGAGCACCAGGCCGCGCTCCTGTTTCACCAACCGCCCCCAGCCGCTTTTGGCCAGCCGGCCAAGGGCGGCTTCGATGTCGCCGGCGTTGCGGAAATCGCCGTTGAAATGGCAGCGACCGGCGACGTCGCGCTCGATCAGCGCGCGGTCGCCGGCGGCGATGAGGCGGCGCAGCAGTTTGGAGCGCCGCAACTCGCGCGGCGGAATATTATTCTTGTCAGTAAAGCGCGGGAGCGACCGGTCGGGGTAGAGCAGGTAGGAGCGCTGATCGGGCCGGTAGAGCGCGCCGCGGCGCAGGGCTTGCAGGACGGCCAGCGATTCCCCGGCGCACAGATACCCGGAACTGAGCGCGGCCACCTGGCCCTCCAGCATTTCGTAAAGCCGCCGGATGGCGACTTCGCCGGGCCGGTCCAGGGATATGAGGTTGTAAGAGTGGTAAAGGCCGTCGGGCCGCCGGTTGGCGGCAAGGGAATGGTCGATCCAGGCCAGGGCCGTGGCAAAGAAGGCGCGCAATTCGCCGGCATTGAGCCGCGCGCCGCGGCCGGTCAAGCCGTGCTCATAAACCTGTGCCCGATAACGCCCGCCCGCCCGCCCCAATTCGTCAAGTATAACTCTCCGCCGGCGCCCGCTCATGCTGGCGGCCAGCCAGCGCCGCCGCCGCTCCAGGATTCCGCCCGTCTCGGCCAGCCACTGCCCGACTTCGGCGGAAAGCGTGATCTCCGTTCCCGCCAACGGCCGGAACACCTCGGCGCAGAAAGCCAGGTAGCGGCGCAGATGATGAAGTGTCACCACCGATGCGCCGTGGCCGACCAGCGCGTTGTTGGCGTCGTTCCATTCGGGCCGCTGGGTGTTGAGCCACAGGCCGGCTTGCGGGACGAAATTGGCCAGCTTCGCCAGGATGGACACGAGCATTTTCTCCGTCAGCGTGACCAGCACGACCTGGCCGTTGCGGTCCCAAACCAGCTTCCCGTCGGCTCGGCTTTGGAGGACGCGGTGCCGCACCAGTTGATCCAATTCCGGGTCGAATCGCACGGTTTCCTTGGGGTGCGCCACCAGTTGATCGTAGGGCGCGATGCGGTAGGGGACATTGGCGTAGGCGAAGAGCGGGCGGGTGAGATAATCGCGCAGCCTCTCCGGCTCGTGCCGGTGCAGTATTTCCAGCAATTTGAGCAGGTAGATCAGTTGATGATCGCCCCAATACCCGATGTGCGACCACGGATCGTGCGGATCGACCGTTTCCCACTCGAAGCCCTCGCGGCTGATTCGGTACGGGTTGTAGCCGTCCATGGTCGAGGCGTTGGCGAACTTGCAAATCATCGCCCCGGCATAGCCCGGAAACGACACCGCCAGCGCCTCCCAATTCTGGAAGATGTCGCGCCAGTTGCCTTCGTACGCCAGCGTGTGGGCGGCGATGCGGAAACGGTTCCACGGGCGGCTCGGATCGCCATGCCGCCGGCTGAAGGAAAGGGGAAGATACTCGCGCTTGAGCCGTTCCGCCGACGCCCCATGCGCCTGGCCAACGAACTGGCGCAAGTCTTCGGGGTCGATTTCATACCCGCCCAAAAACACTCCGCCGCGCATGAGGTTGGAGAGCACGTTGTTGAAATGCCGGGCGTCGCCCAGCGGCCGCGCCGTCTTCTGCAATCCGTCGGCCCGCGCCACAATCCGGCGCAACTCCCCAGTTCCGCGCCGGATGTCTTGCTCCACCCAGCGCCGCAGCCGGGCCGGCCGGGCCAGCCACCGGCGGGTCGCGGCGATTTCCGACGCGCCCTGCTCGACGTCCGCCACAATCAGCCACGAGGCCGTCCGCCCGCCCGCCAAGTCCAATTCCGCCTCAACAAAGTAAGCCCCCCGCTCGGCGCGAATGTCTGTCTCCCGCCGCACGGGTGCGCCGTCCCGGAAACGATCCAATTGGGTGGACGAGAGCAGGCGCGCGCTCCCCGGCAATCCGGCGGACCAAACGGCGGTGGCCCGCAAGGCCTCGGCCGGTTCGGGCCGGTCGATGGGAATGGAGCTTAGGGTATAAAGGGCCAGGCCCGTTTCCGGCAGCAGTTCGTTTTTCTTATAGGCATCGGCCAGCGTGCTCTTTTCCAACTGCAACTGGCTGCCCAGTCCGGCGGGCATCAGGTTTTGAATCCCGTCCAGGATTTTCACCTTGACGTTCTTGCTCCCGGTGGAACTGAGCCACGCGCGGCGCGCAAACCCAAATCGCCCGGTGTTGAACCATCCGTAGGCGAATGTCAGGCCGAGGTCCGGGTTGATCTCCTGGAAGATGAGGCAGTTGCCATGAAAGCATTTGAGCAGACGGCGTTCGATCCGATAGAGGCCGCGCCCGCGTTCCGAGAACGGTTCCCACAGTTGGCTGCGCCCGCCCCGGCGCACCAGCAGCACGGTCTTGCTCCCCGTCACCTCCGCGCTGTCGTGGATCTTGTCCTCCGTGTAGTACGGAAACAGCGCCGCCTCCGCCGTGCGCCGCCCCGCCGTGAGAGCGCCGGTGCTGGAGATGAACATCCAATGATCGCCGGGGCTGACGATGCTCAGGAGAAAAGGCCGCATCCGGTCGTAATGCCGGATTTCGTAAAAGTCCTGGCCCTCGATGACCACCTGCCTTCCTTCCACCGCGCCGCTGGCGCGCCGGGCGCGGTTGCGTCCAAGATAGAGTTCCAAAACCGGCGTCGCCATCACTTTTGACTGTTCGAGGCCGAGGCATCATGGCTCGGATCGACGTAAAAGGGAATGTTGGCGCAGGCGGCGTGTCCGTTGCCATCGAAAACGTAGGCGAACAAGCGGTAGGCGCCCGTTTTCGGCGGGGCTGTCAACACGATGTCGCGGCTGGCCGGACGCTGGATGAGGCCCTTCCATGTTTTCGGTTCCGGTTCGAAATCGCCGCCCGTGGTTCTGGCCGTGCTTTCGTCCATCACCACCCACCGGTAGGTCAACGGATCGCCATCCGGGTCTTCAGCCGACACCCTGGCCGGGTAATCGTCTCCCGCCTTCAAGTGAACGTTCTCGTAAGCCGTTTTTCCATCCAGCCAAACGCCGCCCAGTTTTGGACTCCGGTTGGCCGGCCATTGCCCGCTCCACAAGTAGTGCAGGACATCGACCGCGGCGGTTTCCTCGCCGGATTTCAAAAACACGCCGTACCACGTTGGCGTCCGCTCCTGCTTTTGGCCCCACAAAAAGGCGTAGGAGCCGACGCACTGGTTGGTATCGGCGGCGATGACGTTTTGATAACGGCTCAGATAGTCATTGGCTTTGGTCGTGCTGTTGTTCTCTATGGGCGCGCGCCACGCGGTCGCGGGCGACTCCCAATGGCCCGTCGCTCCCCATTCGCTGACAATGTAAGGTCCCTCGTAACCGCTGGCGCGCAAATAGCGCGGCAGGTTGACAATGTCGCCGTACATCTGGATGCCCACCAAGTCCAGGTCGGGCGCGCGCGCCCGCACCGTGCGGATCAGCTCCGTGCTGAAGCCGCTCAATGGAGTGAGGGTCAAGTGATTGGGATCGAGCTGGTGAATCATCTTTGAAATGTCATTGACAGCGTCCCAGACGGCCGGGTTATTGGCGTTCAGATTTAGCTCGTTGCCAATCGCCCATAGGATCAGCGCGGGGTGGTCCTTGTACTGGAGCACCTGTCTTTTGACGTCCTCGAACTGGCGCGCCACCGCGGCCTTGTCGCTGTAATTGAACCCCTGCCGTTCCCGCGCCAGGTCCAGGCCCATAGTCACATAGAGTCCGCTGGCCCACGCGCGGTCCAGGACCTGTTGCCCGGTATCCTGCCCGTTGTCGGTGCGCCAGGTGCGGAAGGAATTGCCGCCGTGCGCCGCCAGCCTTTTGGGGTCGCCGAATTCCAGTCCGGCGCCCTTGATGTAAAAGGGCTTATGATTGACGTAAACCTGCCAGCGTCCGTCGATCTGCCGCAGTTCGACCTTCGACGGCCCCGGCTCGCTGGTTCCGGCGGCACTGACGCGGGCGATGAGCACCAGGGCGAGCGAACAGAGAAGGGGCAGTTTAATCCATTGCATGGGATGGCACGGGGGTTGATTTGATGGGAGAGCGAACCAGGATCTTCTCCAACTCTTCGAGGGATTTGCCCTTGGTTTCCGGTATGGCGGCCACAACGAAGACCAGCGCCGCCACCGCGAACAGGCCGTATCCCAAAAACGTGCCGCCGGTCCCGAAATGCGACAATTCCCAAGGGAAAATAAACGTCACGCTCGCGCTGATGGCTGAATTCCAAAAACCCACCAGCGACATCGCGGCGCCACGGTACTCATTGGGGAAGATTTCCGAAAGCAAGACCCACATCACCGGTCCGAGCGAAATGGCAAAGGACGCCACAAAACCTATGATCGCCAGCAACACCACCCCGGCCCGGATATTCAGTGCCGCGTTGGCCAGCGAATCGCGGTATGGCTTGACCCGGTCCGCCCCCACCCGTGTGTCCAGCGCCGCCAGAAACTCCCGGTCCGTGCCAAACACCTCTCCTTCCGACTCCTTCAACTCCGCCAGAAAGTCCGCCGGCACTTTGTCCGCTTGCAGCATCGTGTAGGACTTCGCGGTCAATTGAAAGGTCGCTGAGTGAAAGGCCCAACTGCAGGTCAACAGCGATGCGGCCATTCCCGCCGCTCCGATGATGAGCAGCGGCTTGCGACCCAGCCGGTCGATCAGCCAGATCGCCACAAAGGTCATCCCAAGGTTGACCAGGCCGACGAGCACGGCCTGCCGAAAGGCCGCGTTCTGCGTGCCCCCCGTCTGCGCGAAGATCGTTGGCAGGTAATAAAACACAGCGTTGATCCCGGTGATCTGCTGAAAAAAAGCAATCGCCAGCGCTATCACGATGACGAATCTCATCCGGCCGCCGGCCAGTCCGCCCAAGCCGGCGCCGACTGAGGTTTCCGCGAAACTGGCCCGAATGTTGTCCATTTCCGTCTCCACTTCCCCGGCGCCGCGGACCTTCGACAAAACCTCGCGCGCCTCTTGTTCCCTGCCTCCGCCCAGGAGCCACCGGGGACTCTCCGGCACGCCCAAAAGCAGAAAGAAATAAAGCGCCGCCGGCATGACCTCCACCCCCAGCATCCACCGCCAGTTGTTCGCCCCGGTGTCCAGCAAAAACCAGTTCGAGAAAAACGATGCCGAGATTCCAATGACAATCATCAATTGATTAAGCGAAACCAGCCGGCCGCGCAAGCGCGGAGGCGAAATCTCGGCAATATAGACTGGCGCAATCAGGATTGCCCCACCCACCGCAATGCCGCCAACGATGCGGGAGAGGACGAAAAGGCCGAAGCGCGTGGTTAGCGCCGAGAGCAGCGCCGACCCGGCGAAGAGCACCGCCGTGAGCAGAAGCACTTTCTTGCGCCCGAATCGATCGCTCATCACCCCTGAAACGGCAGTTCCGCCCAGCACGCCCCAACCCAGGCAGCTCACCGCCAGGCCCAATTTGAAGTCGCCCGCCGCGCCCGACAGATCGAAATACTTCTTGACAAACGGCACGGCGCCGGAGATGACCGTCGCGTCAAATCCCCAGACAAACCCGCCCAGCGCCACGACCAGCGAGACAAGAACGACATAAAAGTTGAGTTGCATCATGGAAATCATCTTCGCCACCCCGGCAGCCGGAGCGCACAATCTGTATTTAAGCAACTGAGATGCAACGAGATGCATCGAATTTGCAGCACGGTGCCTTCTATTGCATCGAGAGTTTCTTGATACATTGCGATTGAATGTAGTAAACAATATCACGCCGCACGTCAATAACTATCGCGCAAATGTTAGCGTTTCATTATTCAGCTGGCGCCGATACAAGCTGGGCGGGCAAACCCACCGGCATCAACCGGCGCCGATTCTCTCCCGTCGAAATGGGAAGGTTGAAATCCGATTGCTCAAAAACCCATTTTGGCGTCATCCAACCTCATTTATTATCACTTTGAGCAGGCTCTGTCCCCTGAAAGAGCCTCGTGGTTAACACGTAACAAGTTGTGAATCAACGGGATACATAAAACAGGGAAAACTTGAATATTTTTACACTTTTTCTATTGACGTTTTTGACGGCGATGTAGTATGAATATCTACACAGCGCGTAAAACACGGAATCGCGCGGCTGTCGGTTTGTGCAAAATAAGTAACGTTTGGTTAACATTTATGAAAAAAACTCCTCAGAGACAGATCGGAAGTTCAACATTGTTGTGCGCGTTGATTCTCTTCGCCGCTGTATTAATCTTCGGTGGCAGGGCCATGGCACAAAACATCCTTATCAATCCCGGCATGGAAACCGGCGATTTTACAGGGTGGACCACTTATAGCGCGGAGACATGGAACTACGCCGTCGCCGATACCAACGGCGGCCTCCACAGTTATCCGAAGCCTTTGCCTGCCAATCCCGACCCGGCGCACTCGGGTGAATACAGCCTCTTTCTCTTTGGCGATTACCAAAGCGGCAACCAGTACGATGGAATGTATCAGGATGCGATCGCGGCGCCGGGGGATACTTACACCGCTGACGTGTGGGCTTTTTCCTTCGGCGATGATTATTTCGCGCAGACCGGCCAGAACCTCGCCTGGGTCGAAGTCACCTTCCGCGATGCAACCAAGGCGCAGATATTGGCGCTTTACCGCACCCAGGTTATCACCAGCAACGCGAATTATGCCTTTCCAACGGGCGTATGGGTCGATCTCCCAGTGACCAACCAATATGATCCCACCACCTACGCCATCACCAATACAGTGACCAACGTGGTTGCGCCTCCGGGCACTGCCGACGTGCGCTACCAAATCGTCTTCAATCAAGTCAATTGGCAGGGTGGCTCGTCCTTCTGGGATGATATGAACCTGGATTTTGTATCCGGGCCGGTACCGCCCGTTGTGTCGTCCTTTGCCCCAATTGGAGCTACACTCTGCACCAATACCAACTTTACTTGCACTGCTTCCTCCGCGAGCGCCTTGATTACAAACGTCCAATTGACTGTCAAAACTCATGGATTGACCGGGGCGACCACAACGACGACCGTCGGCCTGAGTTCGCCTGCGCTCACTGTCACCGGCCTGGGCACGGCAAGCGTCGGCATCAGCTACACACTGACGACAAATCTAAACTATACGATCACCGTAAACGCGACTGACAATAACGGCACCACAGGTTCCGGGTTTGCTAATTTCGATACGTTGTCGCCTGCCCTCGTCATCGAGGCCTCGGATTTCAATTTTAGCAACGGCCAATTCATTGACACTCCCTGGAACGGAGGTCTGGCTCTTTACGCCGGGCAAGTTGGAGTGCAAGGAGTTGACGAGAATAAGAATTCCGCAAACGGGAACCAGGGCGATAAGAGCTATTACCGGACGGCCGACCCTGTAATCGTCGGCAACGCCGCTCCGGCTGCCGGCGGCTCCTTAGTAGAGCAAAAATTCCTTGTTGCAGCCGCCAACGGCGACACCCTCGACCAAGAGGTGGAAGTGGGATATAATGGCGTGGGTGATTGGCTCGATTATACCAGGACTTATGGTTCCGGCGGGTCCGCCCCGGCCGGCAGCTATAACGTCTGGTGCTATCTGGCCACCGATGGCGCAGGCATTAATACCGCCATGTATCAGATTGCCGGCGACCCAACCAGCTCAGATCAAGTATCGAACTACGTCGGCACTATTGGCACTCAGTCCTTCTCGGACAATGGCTGGAATACCTACGTGTACGTGCCGCTGGTGGATCAGTTTGGCAATCTTGTGTCGATTAACCTGGATGGGGTGCAGACACTGCGCTCCCAGATAGTGGGCAATCCGAACCTGGGCTTTTACATGCTCATGCCGGTCACGCCCATTTTGACGCCGAACTTGAAATACGCCTATCCGGATGGAGTTCACCCGTTCGAGCCGACCAACAGCTTCACCTTTACCATTGGCGCTGCCAACGGCGCCAGCATCGACAGCAGCGGCATTCAACTGATATTGAACAATGTGGATGTGACCTCGCAATTGACCCTTACCGGCGCCACCAACAGTTGGACAGGCACTATTCCCGTCCTCTATAATCGAGTCTATGCGGCCGTTATTAACGCCACCAATACGGCTGGACTCTCCTCCCAGATTGTCATCAACTTCGACACCTTCAGCCAGGCCAATTATCAATGGGAGGCGGAGGATTACGACTTCAGCACCAACAATAACACCAGCGGCATCACCAGCGGCCTTTATATTGACAACCCTGTGCCGTCGGGCGACACCACCTTGGATGGGAACTGGCTGGAGACCAACAGCTATTATGGCTATCCCGAGGGTATATTTAGCGCCAGCACTGGCGAAGGCTCCTTTGGAGAACCCGGGGTTGACTTCAATTATGCAGGCGTTTCAGGCCAGTCAACGCAGTACCGTCCTGAAGACGCCGTCGGCACTCAGATTTGCGGCGATTACTTGCGCCAGAAATTCATCGACGCGCAGAACAAATACAGCGATGCTAACATCGGCGACTTCAACATTGGCTGGTACAGCGCTGGGTACTGGCTCAATTATACGCGGGACTGGCCGACCAACAGCTATTATGTCTGGGGACGCATGGCGGGCGGCGCGGGTGCGTTCAGCGGCACGACCTTGAGCATCCTCACCACCGGATACGGCACCGCCACTCAAACGACAAATGTGCTGGGCACCTTTGCCGATCCCAATGCGGCCGGTTGGGCCGCGTGGCATTGGGTTCAGATGATGAACAACGGCGCGCCGGCGGTCATTTCGCTCGGCGGCAAAGCCACCTTGAAAATGACCAGCGGCAGCGGCCTGAACGTGAACTTCCTGATGCTCGTGCCCGCGCCCGTTCCACCAACGCTGGCGCCCGCGGCCCAAGCCGGCCAGGCCAGTGTCACCTTCCCAACGCAGAGCGGCTTCAGCTACATTCTGCGTTACACGCCGACGTTGACCAACCCGAGTTGGTCGTCGGTCGGCAGCCCGATTGCGGGAGACAACACCGCCAAGTCTTTTGCACTCCCGCAGGTGGGCTTCTATCAGGTCATGGTGCAGTAACGGGAACGGACGCAAAGACGGCTGAAATATGAAATGTTGTTTCATAGGTTCTCACACCCGCTCCGCCAGCCACGCTGGCGGACGGGTTCGGAGCCGGTTGGGCCAGGGAGCCGCCGGCTTCACGCTGATTGAACTGCTGGTGGTGATAGCGATCATCGCCATTCTGGCCTCCTTATTATTGCCGGCGTTATCCAAAGCCAAGGCCCAGGCGCAGGGGACCCAGTGCATGAGCAATCTCAAGCAACTGACCACCGCGTGGACGATGTATGACGGCGATAACAAGGGCAGGTTCGCCCCCAATGGCGGCGAAGGCGAGCAACCCGCCTCGATCAACGATCCGAGCCTTCTGCCGGGAGGCGCCAATTCCCAATGGTGCCCCGGCGTGGTGGGCAACGTGAACGGCGGCGGCGGCGCCACTGGCACCGGCGCGTTGGGCCTCCTGTTTTTGAAGGCAGGGTTGATTTACCCCTACGTCAACAATACGGCGGTCTATAAGTGTCCGGCCGACCACAACACCTCGCCGCATTCTGGATCCTTGGCCGTGCCCACCGTTCGGAGCATGTCGATGAATGCATGGATCAACCCGATCACCGCGTGGAACGCCGGTCCTGACGGCGACGCCAACGTGAAAGTTTATAAAAATGAATCCGATCTCACGGTGCCGGGCAGCGCCAACACCTGGCTTTTGATAGACGAGAATCCCTACAGCATTAACGACGCCTGGATGGTGGAGGATATCGCGATCAACGAAAAGTACTGGATCGACGGTCCGGCCTCCTACCACAACGGAGCCTGCGGTATTTCCTTCTGCGATGGACACGCGCAGATCAAGAAATGGACCGATCTGACGCTTCTTAACGCGCTGACCTCGTGGCCGGACGATCCGCCGCCCAATCCCACGACCTGCCAGGATTTGCCCTGGTTGCAGAACAGAAGCTCGGCGAGCCTGCAACAAAAGGGAATGCTCTCCCCATAAATCCCGGGGAAAATATCCCTTGATGGATTGACGTTTGCGATGATAGTTGCCTGATGCGCATCGCAATCGTCATAGCGGTTTTGTTTGCGTACGGAGCGCTTGGCGGCATTCTCGTCAACCCCGGCTTCGAGTCCGATGGCTCCAGCACAACCACTGCGGGTTGGAACACCTACGGGGCCAATGTGTACAGCCAGACTTCCGCCACTCTCGCGCACACCGGAACCAATTACCTCAAGGTCTATCAGCAATTCAACGGCGCCATCAACTACAGCGGCGTCTATCAGGACCACATTTCCGGCGTGGGCGCCGTTTACGCCGCTGACGGCTGGGCCTATACGCTATCGAGCGACGTTTTAGCCGGCCAAAACGTTGCCTGGATCGAGGTCACCTTTCGCGATGCCGCCGGCAACGTGCTGGCGCTCTACCGCTCCGCGCTCATCACCACCAACGCCATTGCCTCCCGCGGCTTCCCCACCAACGCGTGGACTGATCTTCGCATCACCAACCAGTACGATCCCAACACCTACAGCGTCACCAATTACACCGCGGCCCTCGTCGCTCCGCCCGGCACGAGCTTTGTCCGCTATCAGATCACCTTTCAGGGCGACGCCGCCTACAGCAACGGGTCGGTCTATTTTGACGATCTGAATCTCACCCAAACCGCCGGGGGACCGCAGGGCAATTGGAACATTGTCTGGAGCGACGAATTCAACGGGACGGCCATCAACACCAACGTCTGGACCTACGACCTCGGAAACAACGGCGGCTGGGGCAACAACGAATTGGAGTATTACACCAGCTCGCCCCAAAACGCTTATGTCTCCAACGGCCTCCTCCACATCGTCGCGTTGCAGCAATCCACCAACGGCTACAGCTACACTTCCGCCCGCATGAAGACCGAGGGACTCTACGCCGCTGAATATGGCCGCTTTGAATTCCGCGCCAGCCTCCCCGCCGGCGCCGGTTTCTGGCCCGCCCTCTGGATGCTCGGCACCAACATCACGTCCGTCGGATGGCCCGCCTGCGGCGAAATCGACGTCATGGAAAACAACGGCAGTTTCCTCACCAACGTCCAGGGAAGCCTCCATTCCGGCAGCGACGAAACCCAGGTTTATACCCTGCCCGGCGGCAGCGTCACCAACTTCCACCGTTACGTGTTGGAATGGACCACCAACGCGATTAACTGGTACGTGGATGGCCTGCTCTACGAAACGCAAACCAGTTGGTCCAGCTCCGTGTGGGCCTATCCCGCACCCTTCAACCAACCCTTCTTCCTTATCATGAATGTGGCCGTCGGCGGCGAGTTCATCGGCAATCCCAGCATCGCGACCATCAATTCCAACTCCATCTTCCCCGGACAGATGCAAGTCGATTACGTCCGCCGTTACGACCTCACCACGCCCCTGGAACTGGCCGTTGCGGGCGGCGGCGGAAAAGTATCATTGACATGGCCCTCCAATATCGTATGCCATCTGGAAAGCGCCGCCACTCTTGGCGCCAAGGCGGCCTGGACCGCCGTGACTGACGCGGCCCCGCCCTATCCCGTAAGTCTGTCCTCCTCCACCGTGTTTTATCGTCTGGTTTCGCCGTGATTCTTCAACGCGTGCCCTGGCGGTTCGGCTATAAAAGGGAGCGCGGAATTGGCTTCCGTTTCGTGCCAGGGTGTCGTTAAATGGCGATAAGAGCAGGTAGCTATGGCCGATGACCCAAACCCATCCACGGGACTTCCACTGAAGTCCGACCCATCGCCGCCCAGGAAAGGGCGGGTGCATACCGCCGTCGCCGACGATCCCGGACTTCCCCCCAGCAAACCGTTGCAGATTTTTTTGCTCGTGGCGCTGGTCATCACCGGATCGGCCTACGTGGCGGATGAATGGGCCGAGATGACCACCACCCCGGTGCAAGCCCGCTACTCAAACAGACTGCGGCACCTGGTGCAGAGCCAATCGGCTTTTCTGCAACATACCGCCGCCGGACAGGAGGCTATGGGAAAAAAGCGGTTCGACCAGGCCGTCTCGGAGTTTCGCCTCGCGGTGCAGGCCCAAAACAACGCCGAGGGGCATGAGAACCTGGGCAATGCCTTGTTGCAGCAGGGCAACCCGGATGCGGCCTTCGCCCAGTTCAGGGAGGCGGCGCGCCTGAACCCGTCCCGTGCAAGTGTCTATACACTGTGGGGGCAGGCGCTGGTTTCAGAGGGCAAACCCGAGGAGGCGGTCCACGTTTATGAGGACGGCCTTCAATGTAATACCAATGCCGGCGACATTCATTACAACCTGGCTGTGGCCTTGCAGCATATCGAGCAGAGCGCCGAGGCGGACCGCCGCCAGGCGCGCGCCGCCGGCGACACTCAAAAGGCCGAGGCCGCCGACGCCCAATGCAAGCTGCTGACGGCCCAGGCCCTGCAGCATTACACCAAGGCCAGCCGCATGGGTGTGACCTCGGCCGCCTTGTGGGCCGGCTACGGGGACTTGCTCAGTCAACAGGGCAAATACGCCGAGGCGGAAGCGGCCCTCATCCGTTCCGTCACCCAGGACCCGAAGATAGCCGCGGGCCATTTTCAACTGGCGGTGGCCCAGGAGCGCCTCGGCAAATATGCCGACGCCATCGAACATTACCAAACAGTGCTGACGCTGACGCCGAACGATCCGGAAACGCTCAACCACCTGGCGCTGCTCTACGCCACCGCGGCCAATCCGGACGCGCGCAGTTCGAAAATGGCGGTTCTGCTGGCCACCCGCGCTTCCGCGGCGGCATCCCACCAAAACGCGCGGTTCATGGACACATTGGCGCGGAGTTACGCGGCGGACGGCGATTTTTTCCAGGCCATTTCGTGGGAAGAAAAGGCCGTGCGGCGGGCGACGCAATTGGGGGAGCAAGATTGGGCGCGCCAATTCCAAGGCCGTTACGATCTCTACGTCGAGCACAAGAACGAATGAGCAGCCCGCCGCTGATCCTGGCCTCGGCCTCGCCCCGCCGCGCGGAGTTGCTTCGGCAGATTGGCCTGGAGTTTCGAATCGTGCCGAGCGAAGCGCCCGAGGCGCACGACGCCTGGTTGAGCGCGGGGGAGGTGGCGCAGATCAACGCCAGCCGCAAGGCGGGCGTCGTTTCCGAAAAGCACCCTGACGCGATCACGGTGGGCGTCGATACGGTCGTCGTTTTGGGCAGGAGGATTCTCGGCAAGCCCCGCACGCTGGCCGAGGCGGGGAAAATGTTATGGAGTCTGCAAGGCCGGACGCACCAGGTGGTGACGGGGGTGTGTTTGATCCATCCGCGAGCGCGGCGACGGAAAGTCTTTTTCGAGCAGACCGATGTCACTTTTCGCCGTCTGACTCGCGCGCAAATCCGCCATTACCACAGGCAGGTCAATCCTCTGGATAAAGCCGGCGGATACGGCATCCAGGAAAAGGGGGACGTGCTGGTGGAATCGCTGTCCGGCTCCTTTACCAACGTGATCGGGCTGCCGCTGGAACGGTTCGAGGCCGAACTGGACGATTTTCAAAGGAGAGGGTAAATGGAAAGGGTTGGTGCGATGCGAAAGTACTGGCACGTCATCAAGATTGGTTTCTCCAATACGCTGGTTTACCGGTTCAATTTTTTCATTCGCGCCGGCTTCGGCCTCATCCCGCTGCTGGCCACGCTTTACCTTTGGCGCACGGTGTACCGCGGACAAGGCGGGACCGTCGCCGGTTACAGCCTGGCGGGAATGACCTCCTATTACCTGCTGGTCACCATTGTCGATACTCTCACCGCGGTCAATGAGGACGACTGGCAGATCGCGGCCGACATCAAGGACGGCAATATCAGCCAGTTTCTCCTCAAGCCCATCGACTACCTGGCCTACCGGTTGTGCCTGTTTTTCTCCGGGAAAATCATCTTTACAGCGGCGTCGCTGCTGCCGGTCGGCGTTTTTGTGTTCTGTTTGCGGCGCTACCTGGTGGCCCCGCCGGGCGCGGCGGCGCTGGCCGGGGCGCTGTTTTCGACGGCGCTGACGGGCCTGCTGCAATTCTTCATGTCCTACACGCTGGCGCTGATGGCGTTCTGGTTGCTGGAGGTCTCGACCCTCATTTTCATCATTTTCGCTTTCGAGTACATCGCCGGCGGCCATTTGTTTCCGCTCAATATCCTGCCGCCCGGGATCGAGCAGGCGCTCAACCTGACGCCCTTTCCGTATCTGCTCTTTTTCCCGGTGAGCGTTTATCTGGGCCAGGCGCGGGGCGCGGCCCTGTGGCGCGGGCTTTGTGTGCAGGCGGCGTGGACGCTGATTTTCTATGTCCTGGCGCGGGCGGTGTGGAATCGCGGCATCCGCAAATACTGCGCCGTGGGAGGATGAGCCATGAGAGTTGAATCCTCCAGTCTCGGGGCTGGGTTGCGGCGCCACGCGGCAATTTACGCGGTTCTGTGGCGCAATTCGGTGGTGCGCGAGATGGGTTTCAAAAGCAATTTCCTGTTGTGGATCGTGGTTGAATTGCTCTGGTTCGGCCTGCAACTGAGTTTCATCGGAGTGATCTATTTGCACACCGATCACATTGCGTCCTGGACCAAATGGGAGGTTATCATGCTGGTGGGGGCGAGCCACTTCATCCAGGAGGTGTTCCAGGCGTTCTTTTTGACAAACTGCGCGCAGCTCTCCGAGTTGGTCCGCACCGGGCGGCTGGATTTCATGCTGTTGCTGCCGATGAACACGCGCTTCCTGATTTCTCTGCGGCAGGTCGATCTGGGCGGATTTGTCAACGCCGCCTCCGCGCTGGCGGTGATGGGCTATGCCGCGCGCCAGCTCCACATCGTGCCGGGCGCGGCGCAGGTGGCGGGGTTTTTGTTCCTGTGCGCGGCGGGGATTCTGGTTCACTACTCACTGATGTTCCTGCTGGCCAGCGTGGCGTTTTGGACGGTGCGGGCGCAGGGGATCGTTTGGGGCTACTACAGCCTGTTCAATGTGGCGCGCCTGCCCGACGCGGCATTTCAGGGCTTCTTCCGGGGTTTCTTCACGTTCGCCATACCGATGCTGCTGGTGGCCAATGTGCCGGTAAAACTGCTGCTCAACCGGCTCCAATCGCCGGCGCCCATGGCGTTGCTGTTGGGGATGGGGGGTGTTTGTTTTTTGGCATCGGAGCTTTTTTGGCGGTTCTCGGTGCGCCACTACACCAGTGCCAGCGCGTAGCCTCAGGCCTTTTCTGGCGGCAACACCGCCAGCACCGCCAGCACGGCGGCCAAAATGACCACCCCGGCGCAGAACATCTCCCGCCGCCAGGACAGCGGATGGGGACTTGCGCAGACAGTGATCAGCGCCAGGGCCACCAGCAGCGCGTCGCCCGCCAACAGATACCAGCGAGGAATGAGCGGCCCGGACGGCAGGCCCGGCGCCGGGGGAGGGCTGCCGCGCATCAAGGAGCGAACGCCCGCGCTGACGGGCGCCAAAGGCTCCGGCGCGGCATCCGGCTTGGGGTTGCTCCCCAAAAGCGCGCGCAAATCCCGGCCTAAAGCTGGCTTCGGCACGGGCACCAGCGTGTGAAAAGAAGTTTGCCGAGACAATCCTTTTTTGCATATTTCCATCATCACCTCCGCGCCCGGCCGGGAAGTCATTGCCAAACGCCCCGCCTTCAGTCAGATATAAGGCCGTGAGCGAGCAGCGACTTTTTCGATTGGCCATTCTCGGCTCCGGCAAAGGCTCCAATTGCGCCGCCATCGCCGATGCCTGCGCCGCGGGAACGATTCCCGCCCGCGTCGCCCTTGTGGTGAGTGATGTCGAAAACGCAGGCATCCTTGACAGGGCACGGGAGCGCAGGCTGGAGGCGCTTTATCTGGCGCCGGGGAAGTTCCGCTCCAAACTGGACGAGGCGGCGGAAGCGGCGTATCTTGCGGCGTTGGGGAAGGCGGAGGCGGAGGTGGTGGTGCTGGCGGGCTTTATGCGCATTCTCAAGGGGCAATTCCTGCGGGCTTACGCGCAACGGGTGGTGAACATTCATCCGGCGTTGCTGCCGGCTTTTCCGGGGTTGGAGGCCTGGAAGCAGGCGCTCGAATATGGCGCCAAAGTCACCGGCGTGACGGTGCATCTGGTGGACCAGGGCATTGACACCGGGCCTATCTTGGCGCAGGAACCGGTGCCGATCCTGCCCGGCGACACGCCCGAGACGCTGCACGCCCGCATCCAGGAAGTCGAGCGCCGGCTCTATCCCGCGGTGATCGGCGCCCTGGCGCGCGGGGAAATGCGCCTCCAAGGCCGCCAGACGGCATGGAAAAGCCAGTGACCCATCGCGCGGCCGCATGAAACGAAAGAAAAAGATGGCATTGCCGCGCCGACAATGGAAAATCTCCCCGCTCACGCGGGTCAAAGACTCGGCCAGGAAATACTCGCGCCCGCGCGCCAAGCGTGATCGTGGACGATATGACGAATAAAGAGATACTAAAATTGGGGCTGCCCAAGGGCAGTTTGCAGGACGCGGCCATATCGAAAATGGCCAAGGCCGGCTTTCATATCCAGGTCAGCAGCCGTTCCTACGTGCCGTACGTCGATGACGAGCAACTGATGGTGCGATTGATTCGCGCCCAGGAGATCAGCCGTTACGTCGAGCATGGTTATTTAGACTGCGGCATTACCGGGCATGACTGGATTGTGGAAAACGGCTCGAAGGTGCATGAGGTGGGCGAATTCCAATTCAGCAAGGCGACCAGCCAACCCGCCCGTTGGGTGCTGGCGGTGCCGGAAGACTCGGCCATTCGTTCACCCAAGGATTTGAACGGCAAGCGTATCGCCACCGAAGTGGTCAACATCACCAAGCGTTACCTTCGCCGGCAAGGGGTCAAGGCGGCCGTCGAGTTCTCCTGGGGCGCCACCGAGGTCAAGGCCCATGAGTTGGTTGATGCCATCGTGGAAATCACCGAAACCGGTTCGTCGTTGCGGGCCAATAAACTGCGCATCGTGGATACGCTGCTGGTTTCCACCCCTCGATTGATCGTCAACTACGCTTCGTGGAAAGACCCGTGGAAACGGCGGAAAATCGAAACCCTGGCGCTGCTGTTGCGGGGCGCGCTGGAGGCCGAAACCAAAGTTGGCCTCAAGATGAACCTCCGGCAGAAAGATCTGGCGCCCCTCCTCAAAACCCTGCCCGCCCTGCGCAATCCGACCGTCTCCAGTCTCAGCCAGCCGGGCTGGGTGGCGATTGAAACCATCATCGACGAAGCGGTGGTGCGGCAACTAATACCCCAGCTCAAGGCGGCGGGGGCCGAAGGAATTATTGAGTATCCTTTGAATAAAGTGGTATATTAAGAGCGCGTATTTGAACAAATAATTATGGGATCACTAAAGAAACGTCGCAAAAGCAAGATTAACAAACATAAACGCCGCAAAAAGCTCCGCGCCAACCGGCACAAGAAACGAACCTGGCAGAAGTAAAGTCGGGGCGGGGTTGAGGCGAATTCAAGGCAGACGCGCGGAGGCTCTGCGCGCGCAGACTGCCGCGCGTTTGGACGTCGCGGCACTCATGAAGGCACTTTATTCAATTTTGATCGGGGGGTTAGGGGGGCTATTGCTGGCCGGCTGCGCCACCGACCTACATCGCGCGGCGCCGCGACCGGCACCCGTGGCGGCGACGACGAACAGTCTGGACGAGAACCAGGTGGCGGAGGAGGAGCCGGAGAGCGCTCCGGCGGGGCCCCAAGCCAAAGGGAACCCGGAGGCTTTTGCGCATTTCGCGGCCGGGGTTACCTACGAGAAGAATGACGACCAGGATCGGGCTTTGAAGCAATTCGACGCCGCCGCGCTGGATGACCCGGCTCGCGAATCGCTGGTGATCGAGGTGGCCCAACAGTTCCTCAGAGACAAACAGGTGGGCAAGGCGCTGGTGGTGCTGAGCAAATCGGCCTCCCGCACCAACGCCTCGGCGGTGCTTCTCGGCTGGCTGGCTCGCGCGCAACTCCAGGCGGGCCACACCAATCAGGCCCTGGCTGCCGGCAAACTGGCGGCCCAACGCCAACCGGGTCTGCTCGACGGCTACGAATGCGAGTTGGAAGTCTATTTTGCCAAGCACCGCTGGGCCGAGGCCCTCAAAACGCTGAATCGGGCCGCCCGTGAAATCCGGCCCGATCCCGCGAACCTCGCCGACCTGGCCGACCTTTACCGTCTTTATCTGGAGGCCAACCCCAAAGACACCGAGGCCAAAGCGCGCGCGGTGGCGGTGGTAGATCGGGCGGCGAGCCAGAAATTCAGTTCCGCCGGCCTGTGGCAGAAACTGGCCGACACCTACGGCCGGCTCGATCAGGGCGGCAAGGCGGCGCAGATTTACGCGCGTCTTTTGACCGAGTTTCCCGACGCCTCGGTCATGCGCGACGCCCTTCATCAAAAGCTGGCGGGCGTGTACCTCCAGGCCCAGGACAGAACCAACGCCATGAAACAACTCCAGGCCATCGTGCGCGACAATCCGACCCGCTATCCGCGGGCCTGGTTTGCCCTGGGCGAACTGGCCTACGAGAACTCGCAATTCGCCGAGGCGGAGGAGGATTTCCAGAACGCCCTCCACTGGGACCCCGCCATCGAACAGGCCTATTACGAACTTGCCTTGGTTCAATTGGACCAGCACCGGAGCGAGGAGGCCTTCAAAACGCTGGAGCGGGCGCGCGAGCGCTATCCCAAGACCTTTCTGTGCGAATTTTACTTCGGAATCGCCCAGGCTCATGTCAAGAATTATTCTGAGGCGATCCGCCATTTCAAGGAGGCCGAGGTCATCGGGCTGGCCACCGACCCCTCGCTCCTGGACCAGCGGTTTTACTTCCAGTTTGGGGCCGCCTGCGAACGCGACAAGCAATACAAACCGGCGGAGGAATATCTCCAAAAATGCGTCGATCTGGCGCCCGAATTCGGCGAGGCGCTCAATTACCTCGGTTTCATGCTGGCCGACCGCGGAGAGCAATTGCCGCGCGCCCGGCTCCTCATCCAGAAGGCCGTCAAGCTCGAACCCAAGAACGGGGCCTATCTGGACAGTCTGGGCTGGGTCCTCTTCAAGCTCAAGCAGCCGCAGCAGGCCCTGCCCTGGCTGCTCAAAGCCCAGGAGTTTACGCCCGAACCCGACCCCACCGTGCTGGACCACTTGGGCGACGTGTACCTGGCGCTGCACCAAACTGGCAAAGCCGTCGCCGCCTGGAGAAAATCCCTGTCCATCGAGGCCAGCGACGAAGTCAAACATAAATTGGACCTTTACTCCGGCGGCAGTTGACAGCGGGCCATGCGCTTTTCCAAACATTACACGCTGGAACAGGCGCGCGCGCTGCTGCCGGTGGTGCGGAAGAATCTGGAGGAACTGGATGCCTGCCGCCAGCGCCTGATCTCCCTGGACGAGCGGGTGGGCGCCATGGCTTCCAATGGCGCGGACGTCGGCGGCGAGACTGTCAACCGGTTGGTCGGCGCGATCGCCCAATTCCAGCGGATCCTGCGGCAATTCCGCGACCGCCAAATCCAGATCAAGGATTTGGACCGCGGGCTGGTTGATTTTCCCTCCTTGCGCGAGGGCCGCGAGGTTTTTCTATGCTGGGAAAAAGAGGAGGACGACATCGAATTCTGGCACGATCTGGAAAGCGGCTACGCCGGGCGGGAGAGACTTTAAACATGGATCGCCCGCCGCGCAGTTTCGCCGCCGTCCCGAGAGCCGCCCGCGCGCCATCAACGCTCCGACAGTGAAACTTTCGGTCAAAAGCGATTACGCGGTCCGCGCCGTGCTCTGGCTCTCCCAGTACTATCAGCAGGGCGCGGCCCGCACGGTCGCGCAATTGGCCTCGGATCAGGACATCCCCTCCAACTACCTGGTCCAAATCCTCATCGAGTTGAAGTCCGTCGGCATCGTCAAAAGCCAGCGCGGCCAGAAGGGCGGTTATCTGCTGGCCCGTCCGCCCGCCAAAATCACCTTCGGCGACGTGCTCCGCTGCATCCATGGCGAAATGTTCGATACCCCGGGCCTGGCCAGCCCGCAAAGCCCGCCGGAATTGCAGCGCGCCTGGCGGCAGTTGCGCGAGGCTGTCAACCAAACCGCTGACTCGATCACCTTCCAGCAACTGCTCGACGCCACCGCCGAAAAGGGAAAGATGTATTATATCTGATCCCCTCAAACCGCCCCGGCGACAAGGTCTCCCACTTCCGAGGTTGAACAGCCCATTTTCCCGGCGGCCAGGCTCTTGATCTTGGTCCGCGTGATATTGACCACGGCCGCTTCGATCGCTTGCGCCGCCGCCACTTCGCCCAGAAAATCGAGCATCATTTGACCGGCGCAAATGGCCGCCAGCGGATTGATGACTCCCTGCCCGGTGTACTTGGGCGCGCTCCCGCCTATCGGCTCGAACATGCTGGCGCCGGCAGGATTGATGTTTCCGCCGGCCGCGATGCCCATCCCGCCCTGCACCATCGCCCCCAGATCGGTGATGATGTCCCCAAACATGTTGTCTGTCACGATCACGTCGAACCACTCCGGGTTTTTCACAAACCACATCGTCGTCGCATCGACGTGCGCGTACTCGCGCTTGACATCGGGGAAGTCCTTTTGGCCGACGGCGTGGAAAACGCGCTCCCAGAGATCGAACTCGTAGGTGAGCACGTTGGTCTTTCCGCAAAGTGTCAACTGCGATTTCTTGCCCGCGGCGATGTCTTCGGCCTTTAAGCCCCCCCAAGGCTTGCCGCCGCGGCGCCGCCGGGCCAGAGCAAAGGCGAACCGCACGCATCGTTCCACGCCCCGGCGGGTGTTGACGCTTTCCTGGATGGCGATTTCGTGCGGCGTGCCCTTGAAAATAAAACCGCCCGACCCGGTGTAAATCCCCTCGTTATTCTCGCGCACGACGACAAAATCGATGTCCTCCGGCGTTTTATCTTTAAGCGGGCAGAACCGTTGGTCGTAGAGCTTGATGGGGCGCAAGTTGATGTATTGCTCCAACTCGAACCGCAGCCGCAGCAGGATGCCCTTTTCCAATATGCCGGGTTTAACGTCGGGATGGCCGATGGCCCCCAGCAGAATGGCGGGGAATTGGCGCAACTCGTCCACTACGCTCGCGGGGAGCGTCTCGTGGGTGCGGAGATAGCGTTGCCCCCCCAGGTCGTAGTGCTTGTAATTGAGTTGCAGGCCGCATTTCCGGCTCGCGGCGTCCAGCACTTTGATGGCTTCGCGGATGACCTCCGGCCCGGTCCCGTCGCCGGGGATGACTGCGATATTATAGGTCTTCATTCTTTTTCGCTGTGTCAACGATACGGATTGGCCGGACGGTGCGCAATGTCAAAAGTGAGTTCCCCCTTGTTCTTTCTCAAGCGCGGCCACCTTGCGCAAGCGCCGCACGTGCCGCTCAGCCTGGCTGAATTCGGCGGCAAGGAACGTCTGTACCAGTTCCCACGCCAACTCCGGCCCTTCGATGCGCCCGCCCAGACAAATCACATTGAGGTTGTCGTCCTCGACTCCCTGCCTGGCTGAAAAATGGTCTTCGATCAGGCACGCGCGAACCCCATTGATCTTGTTGGCGCAGACGGAGGCGCCGACGCCGCTGCCACAAACGGCCACTCCTCGATCCACTTTTCCGGCGGCCACGGCCTGGCCTAACGGAATAACGAAGTCGGGGTAATCATCCTCCGGCCTCAATTGGTGAGCGCCGAAATCGACGACCTCGTGTCCCGCCTTTCGCAGTTGGGCGGCCAGTCTTTCCTTCAACTCAAATCCGCCATGATCGGTGGCAATTCCTACTCGCATACCTCATTCTCTCATTTCCATCGGCCCCAGCCAACAAAAAATGGGGGTCAGAGATGACTATTGACGTGTCTCCTCTTTTCCGGGAGACTTCTGACGTTATGCCGCGCAAACTGCGAGTCCAATACGAAGGAGCTATATACCACGTGATCAACCGTGGTGATCGCGGCGAAGCGATCTTCATCGAGGACGACGATCGCTGGCTGTTCTTGAAAACGCTGGGTGAGGCGTGTCAAAAAACGGGCTGGCAGATTCACGCCTATTGCCTGATGAATAATCATTTCCATCTCATCGTCGAAACTCCTCGCGCGAATTTGGTGGCTGGGATGAAATGGTTTTTGGGCACTTACTCCACGCGCTTTAACCGGCGCCACAAGTACTTTGGCCACCTATTCAGCGGACGCTACAAATCCCTGACCGTTGACGGCAGCGAGAGTGGTTACTTAAAAACGGTCTGCGAGTATGTCCATCTCAATCCGGTCCGCGCCCAACTTCTCCAGCCCGATCAACCGCTGAAGGCCTTCCTGTGGAGCAGTTGGCCGGCCTATTTGCAAAAGCCCGCCCAACGGCCCGCATGGCTGCGGGTGGACCGATGGCTCGGTGAAGTGGGATTGGGGAGCGATACGGCCGCCAGCCGAAGATGCTTGGAAGCACAGTTGGAAGGTTTGCGCCAGGCGGAAGCGAAAAAGGAAAACCCGCAGTGGAAGCGTTTGCGGCGCGCCTGGTATTGGGGGTCTGTGTCGTTTCGCCAGGAAATGCTCGAAATAATTGACAGGCAGCGAGGTCCGCAACATTGCGGAGAAGAATTGAAAGAATCCGACGAGCATAGAGCACAGCGCCTGATTGCGGAAATGCTCAGAGACGCCGGTTGGAACGCAGCCGATCTCGAAGAACAGCCGAAAGGCCAGGCCAAGAAAGCGCGTATGGCCGCCCGACTGAGGGCGGAGACGAGCATGACCTGGCCCTGGATAGCGAGTCACCTGTCCATGGGCCACTGGCGAACCGCGTACAACGCCACCAGGACAATCATCCAAGCAAAGAAGTAAATCAGAAATTTCATATTAGTCATCTCTGACCCCAAGCTCGATTCGGAAGCGGGCCCAACGCGGCATTTTACTGTTGCCCTGCGGCGGTTTTCTGCCGAGAATCGGCGCCATGGCAATGGAAATTGACGGCGCCACCGCTCTCCTTTGGCGGCGCGCTCCGAGAACCTGGCTTCGCCGCCGGGGCCTTTCGCCCTTTGCGACAACTTCCTCTGCCCGCCCCAAGTTGATCTGTCGTCCCCCGTCATCACGATATGCAACCGATTCATCTCGCCTGGGTTGATTACTCGATCCTGCTTGCTTATACAGTTTTTGTCATTGGCATCGGCTTCGCCCTCCGGCGCTACATGAAAACCTCGGCCGACTTCTTCCTGTCGGGCCGCTCGATTCCCGCCTGGGTCACGGGCCTGGCGTTCATGGCGGCCAATCTCGGCGCGCTGGAATTGGTCGGCATGTCGGCCAGCGGCGCCAAATACGGCATCGCCACCGCCCACTTCTATTGGGTCGGCGCCATTCCGGCCATGGTTTTTCTGGCCGTGTTCATGATGCCTTTTTATTACGGCTCCAAGGCCCGCTCCGTGCCCGAATATCTCAAGCTGCGCTTCGACGAGCGCGTGCGCTGCCTCAACTCCCTGACCTTCGCCGTGATGACCGTTTTCGCCTCGGGCATTTCGATGAACGCCCTGGCCAAGTTGCTCCACCTGTTGCTGGGCTGGAATTACCACGCAAGCCTGTGGATTTGCTCGGCCGTGGTCCTGGTCTATGTGCTCAAGGGCGGCCTGACCTCGGCCATTTACACCGAAGTGTTGCAATTCTTCATGATCGTCCTCGGCTTCGCTCCCGTCGTCTTCCTGGGCCTCAAGGACATGGGCGGGTGGGATGCCGTCAAGGGGAAACTGGTCGATGTCGCCCACCACCCGGCCGCCTTCTATCTCAATGATAAAACCTTCCAATCCGACGCCTGGACCAGCGCGTGGAAACCGTTGCTGGGCGGCCCGTCCGCCAATCCCATGGGCGTCGATGTCTTTGCCATCGTCTTCGGCCTGGGCTTCGTCCTTTCCTTCGGATACTGGTGTACCAACTTCCTGGTCGTCCAGCGCGCCATGGCGGCCAAGGATATGACGGCCGCGCGCCGCACCCCGCTCATCGCTGCCATCCCCAAAATGATTTTCCCTGTCCTGGTGATTCTTCCGGGCATCATCGCCATCTCCCTGGCCGCCTCACCCAACAAAGACTACCGTTTGCCCCTGCGATCGATCATGCCCGGCGCTTACGCCCCGGCCCTGGCCGATATTAAGGCCGCCAACCCCGGCCAAATCGACGCCGCCTTGGCTGCGGTCAGCAAGGACATTGATTTGAAGGTGGACAAGACGAAATTCTCAGCGCTGGTGGCCGATGTGAATGCCAAGCCAATGACCGAGGAGCAGATCAAGGAACGCCTCCAGGATACGGTGGCGGAAAACGATTACGACAGCATCATCCTCTCGCTGGTCAAACGATATTGCCCGTCCGGTTTGTTGGGGCTGGCCCTGACCGCCCTGCTGGCCTCCTTCATGTCCGGCATGGCCGGCAACGTGACGGCCTTCAACACCGTGTGGACTTATGATCTTTACCAGGCCTACCTGGCCCCCAACCGCACCGATCGGCACTATTTCTTGATGGGCCAGTCTATTACCGTCGTTGGCATCCTCCTGAGCATCGCCTGCGCCTATTTTGCCAGCCACTACTCCAACGCCATGGACATCGTTCAGTTGGTCTTCGGCTTTGTCAACGCACCGCTGTTCGCCACCTTCCTGCTGGGCATGTTCTGGGCCCGCGCCACTGGCACGGGGGCCTTCCTTGGTTTGTTGGGCGGGACGGCGACCTCCGCGATCTTCCACGCCCTGACCATTGCCAGCGGCAACCACCCGGGCATCAAAGGCGGCTACCTCTGGGTTGCGCAGACTTTCCCCAGCGAGATGGCCCAGAACTTCTGGCTGGCCACTTTCGCCTTCACCGTTTGTTTCGTCTTGACACTTGTGATTTCCCTGGCCACCAGCCGGACCAAATCCGATGAGGAACTCAAAGGGCTGGTGTACTCAATGACGCCCAAGCTCAAGGACGGCGATCAACCCTGGCTGCTGCGTCCGGCGGTGCTGGGCACCCTTCTGCTCGTCGGCTGTGTCATCCTCAACGTCATTTTTTGGTAGAAAGGAAATAATACTATGGGACTCGATATTCGCTGGCCAATCGGCATCATGTTCTCCCTCCTCGGCGCTCTGCTCCTGATCTTCGGCGCCGCCACCAGTTCCGACACCGAAATGTACCGCCATTCCCTTGGCATCAACATCAACGTCATTTGGGGTGTTCTTCTGCTCCTCTTTGGCGGCGCCATGTTGCTCGGCGCCATCCTCGGCCGCAAACAACCGCCCAAGTCCTGATACACCATGAATCTCGAAGAACTCTCCGCCCACGTCGCCAAGCAATTTGCCCAAATGCATGGACGCCCGCCGCGCTGGATCGTGGCCGCTCCGGGGCGCGTCAACGTCATCGGCGAACACACCGACTACAACGACGGTTTCGTCCTGCCCATGGCCATCGAGTATTACGCCGTCATGGCGGCGGACCGCCCGCCCGCCGCACATAACGTCATCACCATTCACTCCACTTCCGATCCCGAACCGGCGGTCATCGACTTGTCCGCCCGCCTCCAGCCTGACAAATTGAAATGGAGCAATTATCCGCGCGGGGTTGTCGCCGGTTTCCTGGCCCGCGGCCTCCAGCCCGGCGGCCTGGAGGTTTTGCTCCACTCGACGGTGCCCCTGGGCGGTGGATTATCCAGCAGCGCGGCCTTGGAAGTTTGCACCGCCACCTTGCTGGAGGCCGTCACCGGCAAGACCCTTGATCCGGTGGAAAAGGCGCTGCTTTGCCAGAAGGCCGAACATGAATTTGCCGGCGTGCCTTGCGGCATCATGGACCAATTCACCTCCGTCATGGGGCGCCAGGGCCATTTGCTGTTGCTGGATTGCCGTTCCCGCAAAATCGAGTTGGTCCCCATGCGCGATCCCTCCGTCCAACTGCTCATCGCCAACACCAACGTCAAGCATGAATTGGGCAGCGGCCAATATGCCCGCCGCCGCGCCCAGTGCGAAGCCGCCGCCGCGGCCCTGGGCGTCCCCTCCTTGCGCAACGCCACGCCGGCCGCCCTGGAATCGGCCAAATCCAAGATGGACTCCGTCGTTTTTCGCCGCGCCCGGCACGTCATCGGCGAGATTGAGCGCACCGTCCAAGCCGCCGCCGCCGTACGCGCTTCAAACTGGCCGAAGGTTGGCGAACTCATGTACGCCAGCCACCGCTCCCTGCGCGACGATTACGAAGTAAGCTGCGCGGAACTGGACGCTCTGGTCGGCATTGCCGAATCCATCGGCCCGAACGGCGGCGTTTTTGGGTGCCGCATGACCGGCGGAGGATTTGGCGGATGCACCGTGGCCCTGGTGAAATCCAGCGCCGCGGCCGCGATTTCTCAACAACTCGCCGCCGACTACAAACAAAAAACCGGAATTGAAGCCACCATCTTTGGTTCCCGCCCGGCCGCCGGCGCGGCCATTGTCAAATCCTAGCCGGGGTGCATGGCCTCGCTGCCAGACGCCTCGGCCAGCGGGTCAAACGCGACCGCCATCCGTTCATCCGGCCCCCAAGCCGGCGGGCAGGTCGCAATAAATGCGCGTCTGCTGGCGGGATTGGATGACGCGCGCCAGCGGCGTCTTGCCATCCGGACGTAATGATTGACGGAGGGCCTCTTCCTTGCCCGCTCCTGAAATCAGCACCCAAACCTCCTGCGCCGCCCTCAGCACGGGGTAGGTCAGGGTGAGGCGGTCAGGCGGCGGTTTGGCGGAGTTGGCCACATGGACGTACGGCTCCCAACTTTCCACCACCGCCGCCACGGCATTGGGCATGAGCGAAGCGATGTGCCCATCCTCTCCCATGCCCAGGATGACCAGGTCCAAAACGGGCACGCCTTGGGCGTCCTGCCCGGCGATGCGGCGCAACTCCTTGCTGCCTTCGGCGGCCGCGCTGTCCGGCGGCCATTCGCCTTTGAGCCGGTGAATCTTTTCCGCGCCGATGCCCAACGGTTGCAACAAGTTCACATTCGCCAGCAGAAAATTGCTCTCCGGATGATCGGGTGGCACGCAACGCTCGTCCGCCCAAAAGAACTCCGCGCTCCGCAGCCGGAACGAGTCCCTGGCCACGGTGGCCGCTTTGAAAAAGGTCTTGGCAACGCGGCCGCCCGATAGGGCCACCGAAAGCGGACGGTCCAATTCGCGCGCCAGCGTCAGCCAATCTTCCGCCGCGGCCAGCGCCAGCGCTTGCTCGTCGGGAAAGAAATTCAGGCGCGTCATCGCACTGTTACAGCCCCAGTTTTTGCAACTCGTTTTGCAGCGCCGCTTGAAATTCCTGCAAATCGGCCGGCGCCGGCTTGTAGCCTTTGTCGGTCGGGGCCACGCCCAGCCGCCCCGTCTGATCGAGAAACCATTCGGCCGTTTTCCCGTCGCTGAACCTCACCTTGCCGCTGACCAGCGAGCCGGCCCGCGTCAGTTGGTCCACCGTAACGTTCACCTTGCCGGGAGCGGGGGCGTCCATGGGGGAAGGCTCGGCCGGCTTGGCGCCGGCGATCGTCACCGGTTTGGGCGGCGGCGGCGGGTCTTTGGGTTTGAGCTTCAGATCATCGACCAAAAGGCGGACGTCCAGGTACGTCAGGCGCAGGCCAAATTCCGCTTCCAGCCGCTTTTGAATCTCCGCCAGTTTCAGGCCCTCCCCGATCCAGGCTCCCACCGCCCGTTGTTGTGTCTCATCCAAATTCATTGCCATAGCATGTCGCGGCGGCCCTGGGGTCAGTCAATGGCAAATTTGCTTTTTCCGTGAATGCATTCTTTTGGGCAAGTCCTGTTGGCGAGATAATCCTTTAAGGGAATTGGCGATTGAAAAATGGTTGGTCATCTGGTCAAGAGGGAACTCGTTGATGGAAAGGAGGTTGAACTACGCCAAGCACGTTGAATGAGGAGGGCGGTTGGACAAAATGTGTGAAGTGGACCGCGAAATCCCCAGCATGTTTATTTGGGTCACGGTTTTATGAGTGGTATTCCCCACAGGCGCAGGCGGCGGGTCAGGCTTTCCAAATGACCGCCGGCGGCGGCATGGGCGATAAATACCTCATCGGCCAAGGCGGCGACCAACTCGTTGCGCCGAGAGGCAAGTTGGGCGGTGACGCGATTGAGATGCTCGAAACTGGTCTGGGTAAGGGCGCGGTCGAGCTTCAGCCGTGTGGTGTGATCGGGCAGGGACGCGTCAGCGCCGGCGCAAAGCCAGGCGGTGAAGCGGCGTTTCTCAGCGATGGCCGTGAAGACAAAATCAGTTTCCCCCGCGCGGAGCGTGAGCTTCTGGCGGCATGGCTCCCAGCCAAGTTCCTCGACAAACAGGTTGGCAAGATTCCCGCTTTGCAGGAGGGGGCGAGCACGTTGGAAGTCGAAGTGCATGGCAGGGGGGATAATCGAGTATTATGAGTTTTCTGGATGGAAGCCGATGCGGCGTCTTGGCGGATCGGGAGGGGTCATGAGCTGGCGGATGGCGTCGAAAACGACTTTGAATTGGGAGTCGTACTTGGCCTCCAAGGCTGCGAGTTTTCGGGCGAGATCGGCGTTGGTGAGCAATAGTTCGCGCAATCGGACAAACGCGCGCATGATGGCGATGTTGACCTGCACAGCGCGGGGACTGCTCAGAACACTGGATAGCATGGCCACTCCCTGTTCGGTGAAAGCGTAAGGCAGACTGCGGCGGCGACCGCCCCAGTCTCTTGAAATGCCAATTTGGCATTTCAACTTCTCGTATATCAGGCAGAGCGAGCCGCTGGAGGCCCGCATCAGGCGCACGGCCTCCCGCAAGATCAGTTGCAGGGCCTGCTGCGGATCGAGGGTGGAGTGGATGACGTTGCTGACCTGATAGAGCAACTT